>JAPLHM010000214.1 GCA_026389635.1 Chloroflexota bacterium
GAATTCGGCGTGGACGGCGGCCTCGATTTGCTGCCCGGTCCCTACATAGTCACTTTCAACGAGGTAGTGACGCTGCCGGACAGTGTTATGGCGCTGGGAAGACCGCGCTCCAGTCTGAACCGCTGCGGTGTCAGCATGCACAGCGCTGTCTGGGATGCCGGCTATTCCGGCCGTTCGCAGTCGTTGCTGGTGGTCTATAACCCCCATGGGTTCAGGCTGCACAGGAATGCGCGTGTCATGCAACTCGTTTTCTTTTATACCTCGGGCGCTGTGGATAAGGGGTACAGCGGAAAGTACCAGAACGAAAATAAGTAATTTGCTATTAAGGAGAACCTGTCGAAATGAAAATAAACAGACTATTAGTGTATTTGCTGATGGCCGTAGCCCTGGCATTGCCGGTGGTTACTGGATGTATCGGCCAGCCACCCATCGAGCGGGCAGTCCTCTCTACCGCCGTATCCAAAGCCGGTGAACCGTTGCTGGCGGCCGATAACTTCACGCCGGATATAAATACCATTTATTGCTCGGTCAAGCTGAATGCCCCGTCGGCAAAGTCCACGGTCAGGGCAGACTGGTACTTAGTCAAGAGCGACGAGGCAGGTCTTACTGATACCATGATCGGCAGCGGCAGTGTGGCAGCGGAAACTCCGTTTGTGGTCTGTTCTTTTGCCCGCGCTGAGACGCCGCTGCCGCGGGGTGAGTACCAGGTCAAGCTTTATTTTGATAATAAGTTTGTGCAGGCCGTTCCTTTTCAAGTGCAGGGTGAGGCAGCCGCTTCTGCTGCGACTTTGAGCGAGGCTGCGTTATCTTCCGGCATTGACACGTTAACTGGGAAACCCATTGGTAGTGCCAGCATATTTCCCTCAGATACGACAGGTATTTATTGCTCGGTGAAAGTCAGTGGAGCCGGTTTCGGCGATCAGATTAAGGCCCGCTGGGTATACGCGGGTGGAGAACTCAAGGGCTTTGAAGGTAAGACCATTGGCGAAGACAGTACCAAGGTTGAAGGCAGGGAATATGTGAGCTTTCCCATCGGCAGGGCAGAGGGTAAGAATTTTCCCACCGGTGATTACAATGTCAATGTCTATGTTGGAGATAAGGGGCAAGTGAGCCTAGATTTCAAGGTGGTTGCTCCAGTTGCTGTACCGGCCCTTTACGTTGGCGAAGCGAGCGTGTACGCATTTAAGGACGCGGAGCAGAAAGAGGTCAACCTGACATCCCGTTTTACAGCGGACACCCCGGAGATCTTTTTCCGGGCCAAAATCTACAATGCGCCACCGGGGACGCAGATGAGTGTTCAGTGGATAATCGTCAAAAGCGATGAAGCGGCCGTGGATAACTACCAGGTCGCAGAGGATAAAAATGTCATAGACGGCACGCTGGTGATTGCCGCGAAGATGGCCGCGGGCAAGGAGAAACTTTACAAGGGTGATTACGCGGTCAAACTACTGTTGAACGGGGAAGAAAAAGTCACCATTCCTTTCAAAGTACAGTAAGGAATGAACCACACTATCTATTTACCTTGACTGATTCAGAATGGAACAGGTAGGAGGAGAACAAGAACTTGTTTAACTTGAAGACTGATTTATGCATTTTGTTGGTGGGATTAGCACTCACCCTATTCGGTTGCTCTGCGGTGTCAGTATCGGACGTCCCGGCTCGCAACTGGAAAATGAGCGTTGTGACCAACGAAAATTCGTCGTGGACTAAGGGAGCGCGCATCTTCGCCGACCTGGTCAAACAACGAAGCGGCGGTCAAATACAGATAGCCGTTTACCCCAATGGCGAGTTGGCGGGTGGAAACCAGGTAAAAGAACTGACCATGCTGCAAGACGGCAGCATTGATTTTACCTATCACTCCAATCTTCTTTATTCGAACCTTGACCAGTCGTTTGCGGCTATCTCCATGCCGTGGCTGTTCACGGACTATTCTCAGGTTGATGCGGCTCTATGCGGGCCCGCCGGTAGTCAACTGCTGAAGGCGGCAGAAGATCATGGTATAGTCGGCCTCGCCTACGGCGAGAACGGTTTCCGCCAGTTGACCAACGGCAGACTCGCCGTCCATTCGCCCGATGACCTGCACGGTTTGAAAATCCGCATCCCTGATGTCGAGCTTTACGACTCGATTTATAAAGCGATGGGGGCTATCCCGGTAGCGATGAACTTCGGCGAGGTTATCGGCGCACTCAAGCAGGAGCAAATCGACGGTCAGGAGAACCCCATAGACATTATTGTGTCCTCTAAGCTCTACGAGGTCCAGAATCACATCACCGTCTGGAATTATTCATACGATGCCCTCATCCTGGGGATGAACAAGAAGGACTGGGACGGCTTGCCGGGCACTGCCCAGGCAATCATCAAGCAGGCAGCAAGCGAAGCTTCAAAGGAACAGGTAAGGCTATCACGCGATGCCGCTCGGACCCAGTTGAGCCTGTTGCGTGATAAGGGCATGACTATAACCGAACTAACACCCGACCAGGTCAAAGCATTTCGTATGACCACAGCCCCGGTGTATGCGGAATGGTCGGGCAAAATCGATCCTGTGATTAAGAAGTTATGGGAAACCGGGGATCTGTCCGAGTAAACTCATGAATTATACACGGGCCAAAAAAATCAAGCCTTCATGGTTCGACAACTTCAAGATCAGCGTCAAACAGGCGCTGGGAATGAAGACCATACTCTGCGATTCCTGCAAGTACGACTGGCGCGGCGCGTGTTACCAGCCGGCCCGGCCAAATGCAGTCTGGTGCCCGGATTACGCCAAACGCGGCTCGTGACAGCAATCAGTCGCAGTTCTAATTCTGCGACGGGACTGGCGCCTGGGCTACCCGCAGCGGTATCCTGGCCATCTCGTGGCCTTCAACCAGCACGTGCATGGAGTACGCTCCGTACCTGGGGAATTCCACACCGTCGAAGCGCATGGCTATGCGGCCGGTGCTCTCCGTTCCCGCCGGGGGCCTGGGTATATTGAGTTTGCCCTTGACCGAAGGGATTATCTCCTTCCCGTCCTCGTCGATGAGGTGCACCTCGAAATTCTTTTCCCCTGCCTCAACGACATTGGCGCGCAACTGGATTACCAGGAAAAAATTGGGATGCCTGACAGGTACCCTGCCGGCCATGATAGTATCAAATCCTATGCCGAGGGCGTTGACCTTGTTGGTCGCCTCAGCATAGTCGCAGATAAAGGCGAAATCTACCTGCATTGCCTTATAATTCTATCATGTTTGGCCCCGATGCTTTTAGTGCGGACGATAACCGGTCCGCCATAGTTATCCAAGAATTTGATACAATGATGGTGGTCACTATCTTCCATTTAGGCATAAACAGCCTTGCCGGTTTACCCTCCTGGGGCATACGGAGAGGAGCATGGATAAGGGTAATATCTTAAAAGGAGCGAACTATGCCAGAAGAAAAAAATTCAGGCGCTGCTTCTACTGCGACAGGCGTCAATAAAGCAGTGGCGGCAGGTGGATTTGTGTTGTTGGTGCTGGGACTTGCCCAGTTCATCAACGCTTACGACACAACGGCTATGAACGTAGCCATCTCAAAAATCGTGCAGGATTTGAATACAACTGTGACCGGCGTACAGATAGCCCTGACAAGTTACTCGCTGGTAATGGCATCTTTTATGATTATTGGCAGTAAACTGGGCGATATTTGGGGGCGCAAGCGGGCCTTTACTATCGGCGTAGCTATGTACGGTACCGGAGCGCTTATCACTGCTTTGAGTCCTAACCTGGGTGTTATGATTTTTGGATGGTCTATTCTTGAAGGACTTGGTTCAGCCCTCATGATACCGGCTATTTTCGCCCTCGTCGGCACTATTTTTCCGCCCGGCAAAACGAGGGTGCAGGGGTATGCTGTCATCGGCGCCGTGGCGGCAGCCGGGGCCGCCCTGGGGCCGCTATTCTGTGGTTTTTTGACCACCTATCTCAGCTGGCGTGTATCATTTGCCTGCGAGGTTGTCGTAGCAATTGTCGTTATCATACTTCAGACCAGGTTGAGTATCCCTAAAGAGGCGGGACGGCCGCCACGGCTTGATTTCGTCGGCGCGGTGCTATCAGCGCTGGGCCTTGCCTTTGTTGTACTGGGTGTCCTGCAGGCCAGTAACTATGGATGGATAGAAGCGCGGCAGCCGTTAATAATTGGAGGCATCGACCTTATTCCTCAGGGAGGCATTTCGCCTGTAGTTATCTTTGTAGCGGTTGGTGTGTTATTACTCGTATTTTTCGCTCTCTGGGAACGCCATCAAACACGAATTAACAGGGAGCCGCTTATCGATCTTTCGATTTTCAGGACAAGGGCGGCGAGCGCAGGTTTACTGGCAATTCTTGCCATGATGTTTATACAGGCAGGATGTTTATTCGTCATTCCGGTTTTCATGCAGATGGCGCTTGGATACAACGCTTTGACTACAGGCATTACACTACTACCACTATCTATAGCTGTCGTGCTGGTAGCGTCACAATCAAGTAAACTGGTCGAAAAGTTTGACCCCCGGATTTTGGTGCAAATTGGTCTTTTGGCAATGTCAGTTGGTGTTGCTATCACTGCCGTGACCATGTCATCTACTTCGTCTACCTGGACCTTTCTACCCGGCTTACTCATCATAGGCGTGGGCATGGGCCTGGCGAATGCGCCACTGCTTAACCTGGTACAGTCATCAGCGCCTGCCAAACAGCAGAGCGAGATTTCGGGTGTTAATCGAGCCTTTTCCAACCTGGGTGGCTCATTGGGAATAGCAATTGCCGGCGCCATCTTGATTAGCTCACTTATGACCTCGCTTTCATCGCTCGTTGCCCAGAGTACGGTATTGCCTGCCGCAGACAAACCCAGGCTTGAACAAATTGTGCATAAGGACGCCCGAACCGTTAGCGATGTACAGCTAACCACTTACATTAAAACTGAAGGCCCACCTCAGGCGATTGCCAACGAACTGGTAAGGATAAATGCCGAAGCACGCGATGGCGGCTTGCGCAAGGCATTAGCCGCTGTCGGTGTTTTAGGCTTATTTGGCTTTGCGATGAGCTTTCTACTCCCCCGCCGCCAGCGTGCCAAAGAAGTCGCTTAACAGTATTGTAGTTTCATTTTTTGCTTTTGTCCTTACACCCGGGTACTGGTTGCCGCAGTTCGGACAGCCGGTAGCGTCCGGAGGCGCTGTGCATCTACATTTTGATACATTACATAGTGTAAACTTTGACTGTGCACGTAGCGGATGTTATTATAGCCTTAGCCCGGGACGAACGGGCCTCTTATGGATAGCGAGCGTACCCTATATTTTGTACTGATCTTTGTTTGCCTTTTCCTGTCTGCTTTCTTTTCCAGCGCTGAGGTGGCCATCATTTCGCTGAGCAGGATGAGGGTTAAGCACCTGCTCAGCCACGACGTTAAATTTGCAGATATCCTTGACAGCTTCCAGAAACAGCCGGGCATCTTCCTCTCTGCCATATTGCTGGGAAACACCATGGTCAATGTGGCAGCCGCTTCCCTGGGCACCCTCATTGCCGTGGGCTTTTTAGGTCCCAGCATGGGTGCGCTGGTGGCAACCATTTGCATCACCCTCCTGGTGCTGGTGCTGGGCGAGGTAATACCAAAGACCGTTGCGGCCCACAACTCCGAGAAGCTGGCCCTGGCCTACAGCATACCGGTACAGCTTCTTATCTGGGTGTTTTACCCTTTTGTCTGGGTGCTGAATAAGATCGGCGCCGGCTTCACCCGTATGGTCACCGATGCCGGCGAGGCCAGGATGACCGTGGACGAGGCTGAGATACGCACGGCAATCGATGTCGGAGAGGCTGAGGGGGTTTGGAAGGAGACTGAAGCCGACATGATACACAAGGCTTTTGAGTTCCCCGACCGCCCGGTCAGCGACGTGATGCAGCCGCGCACGGAGATTTCCTTTATCGAGGAGGGTACGCTGCTGGAGGAGTTCCTCAAGACTTACAGCGAGCACCCCCACTCCAGGTTCCCGGTTTACCACGATACCATGGATAACGTAACCGGCATGCTGACGGTCAAAGATGTACTGATGGCCATGGCTAAGGACGAGATAAAGACCGCTGATCCGGTTGACAGCCTCGTACGCCAGGCCTATTTCGTGCCTGAAACCAAGAGGCTGGGCGAGATGCTGGCCGAGATGCGCGACCACAACTTCCACATGGCCATCGTCATCGACGAGTTCGGTGGCGTGGCCGGCATCGCCAACCTTGAGCACCTGGCGGCCGAGATCATGGGCAGCATCGGAGACGAGATGGTCGCCGGCGAGAAAGAGATCACCCCCATCGATGCCAATACCTACGAGATTGATGGTGGGCTCAGGGTAGAAGATGCCAACGATGAACTCGACCTTGACCTTCCGGCGGGTGAATATGATACGATGGCCGGATTTATACTCAGCCACCTCGGCCGCATTCCCAGGCAGGGCGAGCGTTTCAGGTACCGTGACATTAGCATTGTTATCACCGAGATCGTCAACCGCAAGATCGAGCGCATCACCATTACCAGGGAAAAGAATGCACCGTCTGCGCCTTAAATTCAGCCGCGGCCCGCAGCTTAAGTTCCTCTCGCATCTCGACCTGATGAGACTGTGGGAGCGCGTATTTCGCCGGGCGGGAGTGGACCTGGCCTATTCGGAAGGTTTTAGCCCGCATCCTAAAATATCCCTGGCCGCTCCCCTGGCCGTGGGAGTTACCAGTAAAGCTGAAGTGATGGACGTCTTCCTGGTACACCGCACCACCCCGGGCAATCTCGTTCAAGAGGTTGCCCCTCAACTCCCCGGCGGCATCTCGATAATCGATGTCCAGCCGGTCACTCTCGAGGCCCCGTCGCTGCAGTCGCGGCTGCGCTTCGCCGAGTACGAGGTTGAAGTCGAGGCGCAACCTGAGACCGGGGACGTTGAGGGC
>JAPLHM010000078.1 GCA_026389635.1 Chloroflexota bacterium
AAAAAATCGCCACTGACGCCGCTCATCAGCTTAGCCGCCATACGCAGCATAGCCGCGGGGATGGCCGGCAAAGGTCCACTGGGCGGTGTAGCCACCCACCCGCAGTTCCACCTCTACCTGCGGAATACCTTCAACGACCTCTCCCCCGTTCCCGAAGCCGGCCTGGCAAAGTTAGAAGCAGCCAACGACATCCTCAAACAGGTCATCGAGTGGTACAGGCTATACAGGGGGCGTACCGCAGGGTATTACACGCGCGAGGAGCTGTGCATCGCCGCCGCCCGCGCGGTGGACGGCAAAGAGGCGGCCAGCGCGTTGCGCGACCTCGGCCACATTGTCTTTTACGGCGTTTCCGGCCTCTCGCCGGGCGAGGAGTCGCTGGTCACGTCGCTCTCCAAAGCAGGGAAGTGCGAGGTCAAATTCCTGTTGAGCGGGGAGGAGGAGACCGACACCCCCTTGAGCACCGAAGCCGAAACGCTTAAAAAAGCCGGAGTCAAAATCGAAACTGAACTGATGGCCGAAGGAGTCCCTCTCAAGGCCAGCCACCTTTTGATCGCGCCGGATGCCACCGCGGAGGTCCGCTGGGTGCTGCGCAGGGTCATGGCGGAGGCCGCCGCCGGCACGCCCTTCCACCGCATGGCCATCTTCTACCGCAGCGCCGACCCCTATGCCGCCATCATCGAGAGCCAGCTTGAGGCAGCGGGCGTCCCCCTGGCCGGTCCAACCTCCGCCACACTGCGGGATTCCCCCGCCGGGCGTCTGCTGACCGGCCTGCTCGACCTGCTGGATACGGATTTCGACCGCGCCCGCTTCATGAGCTGGGTCTCCGAGGCGCCCGTTGCCGCGGCCGGTGGCAGCTACGCCACCGCCGACGAGATGGCCATGTGGGAGGTCATCTCCCAGGAAGCGGGTATCGTCAAAGGCCGCGAAAGCTGGGAACGCCAGCTCAACAAGTATATGGCTGAAAAACAGCAAAAGATCAGCGAACTGGAAGCCGACGAGGAGGCCAGCCCGGCCCGCCTGCGCGGACAGCAGGGATTGCTGGAATCGACGCGCAAGCTGCTGGATTTTATCAACGAAGTCGCCGCGCAACCACCTCCCGGCGCCGGCCGCTGGGGCGATTTCGCCGCCTGGGCAGAGGGTATCCTGAATACCTTCGTCTACCGCCCCCATACCTGGCCCGAGGAGCGGCAGAAGGAGTTGGAGACGGTCAAGGAGAGGTTGGAGGACCTGGGTGGCTTAGACAGCATCGAACCTAAAACCAGCCTGCCGGCCTTCCGCCAGATGCTGGAGGATAGCCTGGCCGGGCACAGCCGTCAGCACGGCCGCACCGGCACGGGTGTTTTCGCCGCACCGCTAAACCTGGCGCAGCTCATGGATTTCGACACGGTTTACATAGTGGGCATGGCCGAGGGCGCCTTCCCGCCTGCCAGCCCGGACGACGCACTGCTGCCCGACAGCGCGAGGCGGTCGCTGGGCACTACCGTCCACCTTCCCCTGCGCACGGAGAGGAAATTGGAGGAGCGCAGGCTGTATTTGGCCGCTATGGCCTCCGGCCGCAGGCGCTGCCTGTCATGTGCCCGCACCACCGGCACGGGTGGCAGCCGCCAGTATCCGTCGCCCTGGTTCATGGCCGCGGCCTCGCAGTCGCACGGCAACCTGCTTAGCACGGCGGATGTTGAGAAATTAGGCGGCGCGGACTGGCTCACAGTGCTGGCCTCCTCACAGCAGGCGCTAAAGTTAGCAGGCGGCGCCGGCTATGCCGACCCGGCCGACTACGAGACTGCCAGCCTGTCCCGCTGGCGGGAAAACGGCCAGCCTATCAGCGGCCATTTTCTCGACGCCGAGGGGACCTCTGGCAGGCGTGTGCTGGACATGGAAAATTCGCGTGAGGACAGCGCTTTCAGCATTTGGGACGGCAACCTCTCCACGCCGGCAGGCCGCAGCGGCAGGCTGGAGGTCAAAGAAGGCACTATATTCTCGGCATCGCGGCTGCAAACCTGGGCGCAGTGCCCCTTCAAGTATTTCTTAGAGAACATCCTGCATCTGACCGTCCTGGAGAAGCCAGAGGATCTGCTGGTCATCGATGCACTGGAGAAGGGCAGCCTTCTGCACAGCGTGCTGGAACGGCTGGTGATTGAATCCAAAGCTAAGGGCATACTGCCCGGCCACGGGCAGCCCTGGGGCGAGGAAAACAGGCGTATATTGATGAGGATAGCGCAGGACGAGTTCAGGCTGGCCGAGGAGCGTGGCATAACGGGCAAGGCGCTCTTCTGGGATGCCGCCAAATTCGACATGCTGCACGACCTTGAAGCCTTCCTGCGGCGGGACAGCGCCTGGCGCGTTGCCCGGTCCTGCCGTCCCGAGGAGGCCGAGTACACATTCGGCAATTTCCGCGGCCGGGTCGACAACCCCGCGCCCACCGTCGAGTTGCCGGACGGTCTAAGAATCTGTTTCCGCGGCCAGATCGACCGCCTCGACCTGGACCGCACGGGCAAAAAGGCGTGGGTGATCGACTATAAGTCGGGCGGCACTTACGCCTATAAAGACATGGGCAGGGACCCGTTGAACGGCGGGCGTCTGCTGCAGTTGCCGGTATACGGGTTGGCCGTGCGCGAGCGCACCGGTGCGGGCTGCCGCATCGAGGCCCTTTACTGGTTCATCACCAGCAAGGGCAACTTCGAGCAGAAGGCCGTCCCGCTCGAGGAGGTTGAGGGGCAGTTCATCCGTTACGTGGGCATCATCGTGTCCGGCATCCGCGGCGGCGTCTTCATCGCCAACCCGGGCAAGGGCGACGACAGGTTCGGCGACTGCTCCTGGTGCGATTACAGGCGTGCCTGCCATGCCCGCCGCCGCATTTACTGGGCGAAAAAGTCGGGCGCACCGCTGCTGGCGGATTACCGGTCCATGACCGGCAGCGGGAGTGAAGTCTGATTTGAACGCCGAGTTTACGCCGGCCGATGCAGGATCGCGCCGCCGCATATCAAATAGTCTGGATGAGAACCTCTTCGTGGAGGCTGGCGCGGGCACGGGCAAGACCACGGCCATGGTGGCGCGCATTGTGAATCTGATTAAGAAGGGCCGCACTACTATCGGTCGCATAGCCGCCATCACCTTCACCGAGCTGGCCGCCGCCGAACTGCGCGACAAGGTCAGGCACGAGCTTGAGAAGAGCGCTGCCGATTCCACGGCCGATGCCTCGGAACGCGGGCGCTGCATAGAGGCAACGCGCGGCATGGACGGCGCCAGCATCCAGACCCTGCACAGCTTCGCCGGCGCCCTGCTGCGCGAGAAGCCGCTGGAGGCCGGCCTGCCTCCCAATTTCAGCATATGTGACGAGATAGAGGCCGATATCAGGTTCGAGGAGAAGTGGCAGGAGTGGCTGCAGATTTTACAGGAATCGCCCGCGTCCGCCGAACTGCTGCGTCTGCTGAACTTCGGCCTCAAACCCGATAACCTGCGCGAGATCGCCATGGCCCTGCATTATAACTACGACCTGCTGACCGTCCCCGTGCCTGCGCCGCCCCCACCCCCGCGTGCCGCCGTGAAAGAGCTGATAGACGCTCTTCCGCTCCTGCGGCGTCTGGGAGCGCTGTGCACCGACCCCGAAGACAAGATGCTGGCCCACCTTGACCGGGTGGTACAGTTAGCCGAATGGCTGTCCGAGCTTGACCCCGGGAGCGATTACGCGCTCAACGTGCTGCGGCGCAGCAGGGGTTTTGCGGCGGACAGGGTCGGCCGCAAGGGCAACTGGGGCGACGGCGCCGCCCTGGCAGACCTCAGGGAGAAGCTGCAGGAACTGCAGGAGCTACGCCAGGCCGAGATGGAGGCCATCAGGCAGGCAGGCCTGGCCGTGCTGCTGGAGCAGTTGCGCCTGCTGGTGCTGGCTTACGTGGAGGAGAGGCGGGCGATGGGCAGGGCGGAGTTCCACGACCTGCTGGTCTGGGCGCGCGGCCTGCTGCGCGATGACCCTTCGGTGCGGCGTTATTTCCAGGACAAATACTCCCACATACTTATCGATGAATTCCAGGATACCGACCCCATCCAGGCTGAGATAGCCTTCTATTTAGCCTCGTGGCCGGCGGACGGGTCTTCAGACCCGTCCCTACACGGTGCTATTAAACGTAGGGGCGTTGCTTTAGCTGCTCCCGAAACCGCGGACGGCGCCGATTTGAGAGAGCGCAACTGGTCCAGGCTGGCCTTGCTGCCGGGCAAGCTCTTCGTGGTAGGCGATCCCAAGCAGTCCATCTACCGCTTCCGCCGCGCCGACATCGCCACCGTGGACCGTGTGCGCGGGCTGATGGCTGCCGGCAATGCGCCCCTGACCCACAATTTCCGCTCGCAAAAACCGGTCATCGACTGGGTCAACCACGTGTTCGGGCAATGGATGAAGCCCAGCCCGGGCGTGCAGGCGGAGTACCTGGCGCTGGAGCACGCCGACCTGGGTCCGGAGGCGGTGCTGCCGCAATGCGTCTGGCGCATCGGGGCACAGTCCGGGTCAAAGATTGATGAAACGCGCGGGGACGAGTCCCGCCAGGTGGCCATGCTGCTGCATCACGTGCGCACCGCGCCCTGGCAGGTGCGCGGCCGTGACGGATTGTTGAGGCCGGCGGAGTTCAGGGATGTCTGCATCCTCATGCCCACGCGGACAGGACTGGACCTGTTAGAGCGGGCGCTGGAGGACGGCAACATCCCCTACCGAATCGAAAGCCAGTCGCATATCCTGGGCACTCAAGATGTGTTGGAATTGATAAGCTGCCTGAGGTCTATCGACTCGCCCGCCGACCAGGTGGCCCTGGTGGGTGCGCTGCGCTCGTCCGCCTTCACCTGCAGTGACGTTGACCTGCTTCAGTACGTGGAGGCCGGCGGCAGGCTCGATTACACCTTGCCGGGCAAAGGAGAAGGACGGGTGCGGCTGGCACTGGAAGCGTTAAAAGCGTACCACGAGCAGCGCGCCTGGACTCCGGTGGATCGGCTGATCGAGGATTTCATACGCGGGCAGGGCATGCAGCAGGGCTGCTACGGCCGGACGCGTCCGCGCGAGAAGCTGCGCCGCCTGCAGATGGTGGTGGACCTGGCGCGGGCTTACGCAAAAGTGGAGGGCAATTCGCTGCGCGGCTATTTAGACTGGATCGACCGCCTGGCCGGTGAGCGCGCCCGCATGGTGGAGTCACCCGTGCCCGACACCGACGAGGATGCGGTGCGCATCATGACCATCCACTCCGCCAAGGGTCTGGAATTCCCCATCGTGATAATGCTGGGCCTGAACACGGCCGATAAGAGCAGTTCGCCCACTATTTTATTTGATAAGGCGACGGGGCAACTGGAGGCCAAAACCGGCAGCCAGGTCACGCAGTTCAAGACCGCCGGCTACGACGGCGTTTTGGAAGGCGAGGAGGAGGCTGACGCCGCCGAGGACGTGCGGCTGATGTACGTGGCAGCCACGCGCGCCCGCGACCACCTGGTGCTCAGCCTGTGGCGCAAGGACGAGAAATGCCGCGCGGCGCAGGTTTTGGGTCTCTGTCTTGAAGACGATCCGGGCTGGCAGGAGGTTGACCTTTCTAACGTCACCCTCTACGCACCGGGCGCTGCGGCGTCGCCAGTAAAAAAGCCTGATACGGCGGAGGACATGCAGTCCTGGCTGGCTGAACGCAAGATAGTTGTTGAACGTGCATCAGTACCCGCGGCGGAGTCGGTCACTGGTATGCTGAAGCTGGCCAAGGAGGAAGCCGAAGGTGGCGAGGCCTATTATCGCACCGGTCGCGGGGGCACCAACCTGGGCCGCGCCGTGCACAGCGTGCTGCAGGTCATTGACCTGGCCACGGGCGCCGGCCTGGACGATCTCAGTAGGGCGCAGGCCGCGGCCGAGGGCATCGCAGATAAATGGCGGGAGGCCGCCAAACTGGCTCGCAATGGGCTGGAATCGCCTGTCGTAAGGCGCGCCGTGGCCTCTGGCAATTACCACCGCGAGGTCTTCGTCAGCGCGCCCTATGAGGACAAACTGTTGGAAGGCTTCATGGACATCATCTTCGAGGAAGAGGGCGGCCTGGTCATCGCCGACTACAAGACCGACGCCATCGATAATGAAGAGGAGTTGATGCAGAAGAAAGAAACCTACGAACAGCAGGCCGGCCTATATGCCCTGCTGGCTAACCGGGTGACCGGCAAGAAAGTGAAGGAGGTCGTGCTGGTATTTTTGAGGTCGGGGAGGGAGATTGCGGTACACCCTCATTTATAAATCCGGAAACGCACATCTTTAGCCATTTGATTCATTTGGCATCCGGCCAAGATTAAGGGGGAGCAGTATACTAATAACCCCTTGTTGTTCGTCCTTGCGGGCACGCCCCAATTCAACCTGAAAATATACGTTCGCCCGGTTCCAAAATAAGCCGGTAGGCTGTTTAGATTTTCTCGTACATGGCGATCTCGGCCTGACCTTCAAGGAAAGGCTTGATGGCCCTGAACATGTCCTTGAAATGGGGCGCTGACGAATGGAAGGTCAGCGCATCGTTGTTTTCATACTTCTCGTAGAAAAAGAAGATGTTGCGGTTGTCGGAGCGCCTGTGGACGCTGTAGTCGATGCAGCCGGGGTCCTTGAGGAATTTGGGCGCGAAGTCCTGGATGACTTTGGCCAGGTCGTCGCCGCTGCCCTCTTTGGCGCGCATGGTGGCGGTTATTACTATCATTTTTTCTCCTCTCCCCCTGCCCCCTCTCCTCCGGAAAGGGGGTAAGGATTTTTTCAAGAGGGACTGCGTCCCTCGTTGACTCCCTCTCAGGTACCGGGTTTATTGCTTAGATTGCCGCGGCACTGCGTGTCTCGCTATGACCGACGTTTTTGCGGGCGGACATTCATGTCCGCCCCTACATTTTATCGGTGAACTGCTTGAAAAAGTTTTTATAGTTTTCTGTGCCGGTTGATCTTGATGCAAACGGGGGGCTGTCGGCCCAGGCGATGTCGCCATTTATGGCGAGCAGTTCGAGGTGGCTCATTACCTCGCGCTGGGAAAAGTACTTGCCGAAGCCTTTGCGCAGGCGGGGTTCGAAGAGCTCGATGGATATCTGGTCGAGGTCGAGCACTCGGCCGTCCAATATCCGCAAAATGTTGCTGCAGCGCTCGATGTGGAAGAGCAGTATCTCGGCGGCGCGCTCTGCCGGTTTGAGGTAATTGGGCCTGCCTTTCTCGTAAAGGCGGTGCCCGGGCAAGAGCAACTCAGTCCCCTGACACTGCTTTTGCAATTTATCCAGCGACCTGATATAGGCAATTAAACCGTAGGCGCCGTTATCACTGCCGTAGCCCTCGGGCAGGATGCGCTTGTTGCAGTAATATTCCAGCATGAGCGAGGGATGCGGAGTAATGGTGGCTAAAAGCGTATCGCCGCCGAAGACCACCTCGTCCTCGAAAATGCTGCACATGGAATCGGCGAGTGCCCCGGCGTGAGCAGGAAGCGGAAACGGCTGTCGGGCGAGGGGGCTCCCTCCTTTACCCTGTGTGACGTTTTGAGCAGGCTGCGCTTGCGGTGGTAGGGACGGCAAACGGTGTTGAACTGATCGGGCATAAGGCAGGTGCGGCAGGAGCCAGGAAAATCCGGGTGGGCGGCGCCGTCGTCCACATCAGCATGGTAGCCTATTAGATTGTCGAAAGCATAGTGAGCCCACAGTTCGGCGCCGCTGGCCTCCAGCACTTCGGGCAGGTTGCCGTCGTGGTCCTCGTGCCCGTGCGTGACGATTACGCGCCGGATATCCTTGACATCGAAGCCGGCCAGGCCGAGCATGGCGGTGAGCAGGTCGAATTTGCCGAACTGGCCCGTATCGATGAGTGTGAGCTTTTCACCTGTCACCACGTAACACCAGCTTGGCCCGAGGTCCCAGTCCCCGCCGGAATCGTAATAGAGCGGCACTCCCAGGCAGTAGATGTCCGTGCCACGGCGTGTGCGGTACTTCATGATAACGCCGTCCCCGTTGGGCTTGTCCTGCTTTAAAATCTCGAACATCTGCAAAGGCGTCCCTCCAATTTCAACAAAGCCGTATTGTAAAGCTTTTTAGCGCTGTGTGTCCAAAATTTGCTAATATTAAACCAGTACCATTGCACGGAACGATTGAAAAGGAGGTGACCGCCGTGGAAGACAAAATCATCAAATACATATCGAAGCTTGACTCGGACAAGGTGCGCCTCACGGAACTGATCGCCCATTTCACCCACGACGTATCCGGCAACGACAAGGACACGCTCATCTATAAGAAGATTTTACCGGCGCTTATCAACATGGAGAAGGAGAACAGGATCAAGCTATCCTGGGACGTGCTGCTGACGCGCTACAGGTTCCCCCGCTATATCTACTGCGGCCCGGAAGAGGAGGCGGGGGAGAAGCCCGCTGTACCGGGGCAACCACTCTGGCAGCTGCAAATCGAGGACATACTCAAGAAAGACTCGGTCATCTACCGCAAGAAGGTGCGTGAACTGCGCCTGCAGGATAAATTCGACCGCTTCCTCAAGAGGTACGAGAAGAGCGCGGACGAGATCGCGCCCTCCGAAGATTGGATAAAGGTGATTACCGCTATCATGGAGACCAACCTCGCGCAGTACGACGTGATGCGGGCCTGCATCGAGGCCTTTAAGGCAGGCGCGGTGTGGGAGAAGTACAAGAGGGAGTTTGAAGGGTAAAAGTGTAAATTATAAATACTAATGCCTAAACTCTAAACAAATACAAAATTCAAATTTCGGAGGCGCTTTGAGTTTCATATTTGGAGATTGTTTAGTATTTAGGATTTAGAGTTTAGAGTTTCCGGCCATCAGGCCGGTTTGTCTAATTCCCGCGCCACCGCCAGCACCTTCATTAACTCCGCCTCGGCAGCGTTGCCGTAGAGGACGGCCTCCCTGGGGCTGCGGTTCTGCTCTTCCACGGTCCTGATGGCCTTGCGCTCGGTCATGTGGTGACCGTAAATCAGCCACGCGGCCAGCACCAGCCCGGTTCTGCCCTGCCCGGCCGAGCAATGCACCACGGACTTCTCCCTTTTCTCCACTGCGTCATGCAGGAAATACAATACATGCCGCACTGCCTCGCCGGTGGGTAGCTGCATATCCGGGGTGGGCGCCCACAGTACCTTGTCCGGCCCGAAAGTTTCCGCATAAAGACCCAGCAGCCCTCCCTCCAGCGGGTAGTATTTCAGTTCCTCTTCAGGCAGCAGGCAGACGACGCGCCGAATGCCCTGCCCTTTCATGAAGGTAACCCAATCTTCCACCACCTGTTTCAGGATGAACTTGCCGGGGTTGCCGGGCCGCTGCGAGCCGAAGACCAGCTTTTCGCCCTTCGCAGCGGGCCCGAATCCAAATTCAGCCATTTAATCGCTGAAAGCCAGTATACCGGGTATGACGAAATTCACAATAGGAACCAGTAGTAATAGCCCCCACCAGCCGGGCTTGCCCCTGGCCTCTGAGATCTTCCACCAGACTATGATGATGAAGATGATATTGACGTAGGGTATAAGGCAGAGCAGCAGCCACCACCATGCCTTGCCGGCGATCATGCACATCAGGTAGATGTTGGCGATGGGTATCCAGGCCAGCCAGCCGTTGGGTGTGTTAGTTTTTCCTGCGATTTTCTGCAGGCAGATGGCCATCCAGATGTAAATAATTAGACCGAAGATTATCCAGAAGGTCACCATGCCAGCGCCGAGAGCCGCGTTTGATTCATCCATAATCCTTTACCTCCTGGCAGGATTATATACCACGTCACCGGTCATTACAACGTCTATGCGTACGCATTTCCGCGAACGCATTGCGGCGAATTGACGAAAGCATCGGCAAATCCTTATTATTATCAGGTTGGCCCTATCGGTGTAAGGCCGGAAGGCAGTTTCAGAGAGGACCGTACTATGGCTATTAAGATCACGGATACCACACTGCGCGACGCGCACCAGTCGCTGATCGCCACGCGCATGCGCTCGCGCGACATGCTCCCCATCGTGGAAAAGATGGATACAGTCGGCTTCTTCTCGCTCGAGATGTGGGGCGGCGCCACCTTCGATACCTGCATCCGCTATCTCAACGAGGACCCCTGGGACCGGCTCAAAGACATCCGCAGCAGGGTCAAGCACACCCGCCTGCAAATGCTGCTGCGCGGGCAAAACCTGGTGGGATACCGCCACTACGCCGATGACGTGGTAAAAGAATTCGTGCG
>JAPLHM010000252.1 GCA_026389635.1 Chloroflexota bacterium
GCCCTCGGTTGTTGTAAGCCTCGGCATCCTTTGGATTCAGTTCAATCGCCCTGGTGAATTCCACGATTGCCTCATCCCATCGATTCGGTGCGGAATTACTGAGTTCTGTGTTTTCATTTTCCTGCTGTGTTGCAGGGGTAATTGATGTAGCCGCGGTTGATGAAGTTAGACTTCCAAGGTCAAACCCGCTGTTTTTGCTTAGGGCAAATATAATTACGCCGACAACCAGCAGGACTACAACGATTGAAGTAATTATGCCAACTTTTTTTCCTCGCCGGGTTTGACCGACCGGATTGTATTCCTCAGAGTAGGCGGCATACGCGGAGGGCTTCGGTGTGGCCGGAATATACGTTTCCGGCAAGCTTTTTAAGCTGTCTCTTTCGTGTAACCATTGAGCATGATATTGTGCCCGCCTAACCGGATCACTCAAAATATCACGGGCGATATTTATTTTCGTCATCCTTTCCGAGGACAGGGGGCCTGTATTTATGTCCGGATGGTATTTCTGAGCCAGTTTTTTATATGCTGCCTCTACAACTTCAGGTTCGGCTGAGGAGCTGACCTGGAGTATCTCGTAATAATCTTCAAAGTGGGCCACTGGCTGACTCTTCCACCTGTATGTTCCAACTGCCCTTCATCCCCGCTATTATAGATTACGTTATTGAGGATAGCAATAACATCTACCGAAACAGTACAGACGATTGAATAGTTCAGTTGCCGGTGATATCATTTCAGTCCAGTCTTCCGTTGAGGATTGACCGATGCAAAGGAGGTATGGCTATGTATCAGAAAATCATGGTGCCGCTGGACGGTTCACAGGTTGCGGAATGCGTGATACCCCATATAGAAACAATAGCCGGCAAAGCTGACACAAACGTGGAGCTCGTTACCGTAATTGAGCCGCTGGAGATACCCACCAGGGGTCAGATCGCAATCAGCGATGACGAGATCAAGCAGATCGACGCCGAGGGCAAAAAAGAGGCGCACAAGTACCTCGACCAGGTCTGTTTACGCCTCAAGCAGGCGGGCGTTAATGCCCGTGTGGTGCTATTGACGGGCAGGGCTGCCGACAGCCTGGTCAGGTATGCAAATAACAACGATGTAGACCTCATCATTATGGCCACCCACGGGCGCTCGGGCATCTCCAAAATGTTCTGGGGCAGTGTGGCGGAGAAGATACTCAGGGCCACAACCATTCCCGTTTTGTTGATCAAGACGACCAATTGCGAGATAGAATCCTGATATTTCCGCTCTGCAGCTTTCGGGTCCCGTGGTCTCATTCAGTCGACCGGTATCCTGATTGATCGATGAACAGCAACTTCTTTACCACTCAAGTACCCGACCAGCCCGTAATGGCCATAACAGTGGGGTTATGCCTCGTTATACTGGCCGTTCTGATACTGCCGTTCGTCGTCAAGAAGGTCGAGGAAAACCTCGAGATATTCTTTCTCATCATGGGCGTCTGCGCCGTATCCATCTCAGGGCTGTGGAGCCGGGAACTGGTGGTCGAGGCACTCAAGGCGCCGGTAGTAATCGGCAACGTGCCCATAGGCATCTTCCAGGTCGTGCTGGTTTTCGGCCTGCTCATACATTTCTTCAACAAAGCCTTCTGCCGCGGTGTGCTGTCGGTTGCCTCAAAGCTCGGCTGGCGGGCCTTCACCTTTATCATGATCCTGGTATGCGGCATTTTGAGCAGCATGGTCTCCATCATAGTGACGGCGGTGCTGCTTTCCGAGATCATTGCGGCCATCCCGCTGGATAAGAAAGATAAAATCAAGTTTGCCGTGGTGGCCTGTTTCGCCATGGGGCTGGGCGCTGTGCTTACGCCCGTGGGGGAACCGCTTTCAACCATACTTGTTTCCAAGCTGTCGGGGCCACCCTACTACGCCGGCTTCCTCTTCCCCCTGCAGGTATTCGGCCTCTATGTTATACCCGGGGTAATCGCCATCGCCCTGTTTGGCATGTTTTACATTGGAAGGCATGTCAAACTGGCCGGGACCGCGCAGGCCGTGAAGTACTCGGAGACTTTAAAGACCGTGATCCTGCGGGCCGTCCGCGTATACTTCTTCGTTGCCGCGCTGATACTGCTGGGGGAGGGCATGAAGCCCATCATCGTCTGGTACGTGGTGCACGTGCCCCCGGCCGCTCTTTACTGGATCAACATGATCTCGGCCGTACTGGATAACGCGACGCTGACGGCCATGGAAATCGGACCCGGCATGCTGCTTTCGCAAATCACGGCTATTACCATGGGACTGCTCATATCGGGCGGAATGCTGATACCGGGCAACATACCCAATATCGTGGCGGCTGCACGGTTGAAGATCGGCATGAAAGAGTGGGCTATCATAGGTGTACCCATGGGGCTGGTCATCATGGCCATCTACTTTCTCATCCTGCTGCCCCTGTTTATCAACCCGGTCGGCATCTGATTTGCTAAATAAAAAATATTCTTGATATACTAAACCACTTGTCGGGAATTCCGGAACTGGTGATGTCTGAATAAACGGCTTCCGGGCCCCTGTAGCTCAGGGGATAGAGCACCGGCCTCCGAAGCCGGGGGCGAGGGTTCAATTCCCTCCAGGGGCGCATCGAACCCGGGTGTGTTTAAACTTAGAAAGATGAAACAGGGTACAACTATCGAAATTCGCTGGCATGGCCGGGGCGGTCAGGGAGCGGTCACGTCCGCCGAGCTAACCGCGCTGGCTGCCATCCACGAGGGAAAGTTCGCCCAGGCCTTCCCCAGCTTCGGACCCGAAAGGCGCGGCGCCCCCGTGCTGGCCTTTAACAGGATAAGCGCGGGCACCCCCATCAGGGTGCGCTCGGGCGTGGTCAAGCCGGACATCGTGAT
>JAPLHM010000088.1 GCA_026389635.1 Chloroflexota bacterium
GGTCCTGTTATGATCAGCGACCTGCCCATCCCGGTAAAAAGCGTGTTGCTGTCGAATCTTTCGATATAATCTGCGGCATCCAGGCCTGCCGCCCCGGCGGCTGCCAGGGAACGGTCGTCCACCATTGCGCCCGCCACATCGGGCAGGTAGTCCGAGCCGTCGGTTCCGGCCGAGGCCACCAGCCAGGGCGGGGTGTATCCCTGCATAGCCAGCATCGATACGGCCGCATAGTGCTGGTTCCGGCCACCTTTGCCAGCGTGCTCGGGAAGGGTCGGCGTCGTCTCCCCCCCGATCAGCAAGACGCCAAAGCCCTTGTACCGGCCCTCCTTCACTTTAGCCGCCATAGCGTAAGCATATTCGGAGGCGCCGCCGCTCATTTCCGGGGTGATAATGCAGGGCTTGATGCCGAGGTCACCGGCCTTCACGGCCATGGCTTCCAGCGCCATGCGGTTATTCCCTATGACATGGTTTGTGCAGTTGCGCAGCTTTTTTAGTGTTTCCGCTTCCAGTCCCGCACAACCCCTGCGTAAGAAATCTATGGCTGCCTGCGGCGCCCTGTCCAGCAGGTTGTATTTCTGCAGCACCCCCAGGGCGTCCCGGTAAGTTGTGGGGTCCGGCACGGCGGGGCCCGATGCTATAACGTTCAGGTCGTCGCCAACCACGTCGGAGATAATAAGAGAAATCACCCGGGCCGGCGCGAAGAAACCTGCCAGGCCGCCGCCCTTGATCAGCGAGAGGTGTTTGCGCACCGAGTTAATCTCCTTTATATCGGCGCCGCACCCCAGCAGCATCCGTGTTATAACCTGCTTGTCCTCCAGTGTTACGTCTTTGACGGGACAGGGCAGCAGCGCGGAGCCACCGCCCGATATCAGATTTATCACCAGGTCCCCCTTACCGATTCCATAGCGGGCTTTCATCGACAGCATCTCCTTCACGCCCTCTACGCCCGCCGCATCGGGAACGGGATGTCCCGCCTGCACCACCTTTATCTTTTCCGTACCGTGTTCAGTGGACTTGCAATTGACGATTCCGGCAGTTATCGATTCAGGGCCAATTATTTTTTCCAGTTCTATGGCCATGGACCCGGAGGCCTTACCCCCGCCCACCACGAACACCCTGCCCTTTGACAGGTCGTATTTATGGCCGTTGACGGACAGCCGTTTTTGACTGTGGCTATATTTCACAGATGTGCGCATCAGGTTGGAGGGCAGCACCCGGCTTATGCCGGCCTCGATCAGCTCGACAGCCCTGGCGCGCTGCCCCGGGGTGATAAGTTCTTCCCTGTTCTTAATGATCACAGCTGTTTCGCCCTCAAGATCGGACGGGCCTAAAGGCCCATCCCTACATTTTGCACCCGTTTCGGCGGGCGGGTTTAAAAACCCGCTCCTACAGGATATCTTTGAAAAAGCCCGCGACCTTCTCCGCCATAGGCCGCTCATAGCCTCCCCAGAAATGGTCAGGCCCCTTCATAATCTCGCACTTCTTCGGCTCCGCGGCCTCCCGCCCGTACGTCTCAACGTCCTGCGCCGGCGCCATGTCATCTTCGCTGCCACCCAGAATAAGCTTGGGTTTCAGGCAACTTCTGAGCAACGAATTTGGCGAGCTTTCGAAATAGGGCGACACCTGACATCCTCCTGCTCCGCGGTACCTCCGCCGTAGCTGCCCTGGCTCCTGCCCACCCCCCTGAAATTAAATAGCAGCGCGGCTATGCCGCTTTTCACCAGCGCATCGGCTATGGCATAGGTGACGTTATTGTGCATCGAGCCGCCGTAAAGCGGGTGGGGATGACAGACGACAACCGCCGGCACGGGTTCTCTGGCTTCGATGCCGTAGTAAAGCCCCTCCAGCTTAAGCTCAGCGCAGGGAAAGGTGATACGCTGCGGCTTCATTCTTTCTGCTCCATCCTGGCGCCCCACCAGGCCTTGAGACGTGCCAGCACGGTTTTCTCAAATCCCTGCTCGGTGGGGAAGTAATAGCGTTTGCCCTTCATCGCGTCCGGCAGGTTCTGCTGCTCCACGAAATGCCCCTCATACTCGTGGGCGTACTTATAACCCTTGCCGTATCCCAGGTCCTTCATCAGCCCCGTGGGGGCGTTGCGCAGGTGCAGGGGCACGGGATCGTTGCGCGTGGTCTCCACGTCCTTCTGCACACGTCCATAGGCCGTGTAGAGCGCATTGCTCTTGGGTGCGGTGGCAAGGTAAACCACTGCCTGGGCCAGTGCCAGGTTTCCCTCGGGCATGCCCACGAAATGCACGGCCTGCTGGGCCGCCACGCAGACCACCAGCGCCTGGGGATCGGCCATGCCCACGTCCTCGGAGGCGAAGCGTATCAGCCGCCGCACGACATACAGCGGGTCTTCCCCCGCCTCCAGCATGCGGCCCAGCCAGTATAAAGCGGCATCGGGGTCGGAGCCGCGCAGTGTCTTGTGCAGGGCCGATATGAGGTCGTAGTGCTGTTCACCCGCCTTGTCATACAGCAGTGCGCGCTTCTGCAGGGACTCCTCGATATCCTTCAATTCCACCTGCCGCAACCCGTCCGCCCCGGGCCTTACCGCCTGTCCGGCCATCTCAAGGGCGTTGAGGGCCACCCTCGCATCGCCGTTGGCCATGCTGACCAGCATCTGCCGGGCATCATCGGCCAGTTCTATCTTCAGCCCGGCCAGCCCGTTTTCACCGTCAGCCAGCGCCCGTTCCACGATGGTGCCTATCTCCTCGTCGGACAGCGCATTGAGCGTGTAGACACGGCAGCGTGAGAGCAGCGCCGAGATGACTTCAAAGGACGGGTTCTCGGTGGTGGCGCCGATGAATGTGACCTCGCCGTTCTCCACGTAGGGTAGGACGGCGTCCTGCTGGCCCTTGTTGAAGCGGTGTATCTCGTCTATGAAGAGTATTGTGCGCTGGCCCGTCCCCCTGCGTCTGCGCCTGGCCTCGTCGATGACCCGCCTCAGGTCGGCTACACCCGCGGTTACAGCGCTCATGTGAACGTAATATGAGCTGGATACGCTGGCGATGACCTGTGCCAAAGTAGTCTTGCCGCTGCCGGGCGGGCCCCACAGGATGATAGACGGCAACTGGTCCGACTCGATGGCCCGGCGCAGCACCTTGCCCTCGCCGATGATGTGCTCTTGCCCCACGTATTGGGCAAAATTGCGCGGACGCATGCGCGCCGCCAGCGGCATGGTATCGTTTGACAGCGGACCCGGGGCCGACCCGGCGCCCCTGTTACCCTTCAGGCCGGGCGAACCGAGGTCGAAAAGGGTCATGGCGAATCTGTCTCTTTCTTCTTGAGCTCCTCTACATGAGTGGAGGCCCTCTCATAGTAGTCCTTGACCTTGTCTAAGTAGGTGATACGCGAGGCGATGAGGGTCACCGAGGCGTGGTCCTTAACCCCGTAGAAGTCGCCGCCCCGCACTTCGCCGTTATTGGTCAACTCGCGCATGCGGTTGCCCACCGAGCGCGCCATATTGATATTGGCGTTCTTGCCGGGTACGCATAGCAGGTACAATGCCTTGCGGGCGTCCTCCAGCCTGCACTGGATGGAAAAGTGGCTGAGGGCGGAACTGAGCGCCTCCATGGCCTTGATGGTCTCCTCGCCCTTGCTCTCGAAGTGATCCCCGCGCCTGAAAAGATTTAACCCCGTCGGCGATATCTGCGCCCTGCCATAGCCGATGGCGCTCCAGCCGTTGAGCGACTGCACGATGTCACCGATGCCGATGTTGCTGGTGCCTAAAAATTTCTGGTCGACCTTCTCGCTGGCGCGCAGCAGGTCAAAGAACGGCGCGACTATCTCGCGGTTGAGAGCATCGTTGGAGGCCACCGACTTGACGCTGGCTTCCGACATGACCTTCTCGTTGTCGAAGAGGAAAACCGCGTCGGCCGTCTTATCAATGGACTTGAGGCAGAGCGCGGTATTGTAAACGCTGGCAGGCACGTTGCCCTCGGCGGTCAGCGGCAAAACGATCAAGGCATATACAGGCTTATTCACGTACCTTTCCTTGAGCTTGCGCGCCAGTATGGATATACCACCCGATCCCACGCAGCCGGAACTGCTGGCCACCAGCATGAAGGCATCGGTCTCGAAGAACTCGCCGGCCCGCATGGTGGCGATGATACGGTCGCCGTTGGCGCGCATCAACTCCGCCCCGGCCTCCGATTCCCTGCCGGGAACTGCGGAAGCCGGCATCTGGATGGTGAGCAGCCTGTCCCCCACCTTGCGCAGGGCTGCCAGTCTCGCCTGGTCATCGTTGATGGCGTAGGACCGCACGATCACGTCGACGCCGCTCTCAGCCCTGGCCCGGCTGCCAAGCCTGACGAACTCCGCTGCTATGTTACTGCCGCAATCACCAATGCCGATCACTACCAGTTTCATATAATATATACCTTAACAGATGGCGGATGGTATGGCAACCGGTTTTTCACCTGTAGCGCCTGACCTGGAAGCGGTAGAGCCTGACCGGCTCCGATGGTGAGATGCCGGCCTTCTGGCGGCAGATTTCGATCTGCATGTCCACGCCGTCCACCCCTTCGAGATCGGGCAGCAGCAGACCCCGCCGGCGCCCGGCCTCGACGATTACCCCGTACTTTTTGGGGTCCAGCAGGGACTGGTCCTCCACCGGCTCGGGGGACGTTAGCACGTCGACGCTGTATTCCAGTTCATTTAATTCGCCGGGCCTGACCGGGCTGAAGCGAGGGTCCCCGGTTGCCGAGGAGATGGCATTGCGGATGATCTCCTCCGCCACGTTGGGCTGCGTCGGCTCGAAAGTGCCGATGCAACCCCGCAACTGGCCGTGTTTCTTGAGGGAGACGAACACGCCGGCCCGCTCCTTCATCTCCGGCACAAGTTCACCGGGCTCCACCACCCCACGGCCGTCGACATAGCCCTCCACGGCCTTCCTGGCCAATTGCGCCAAAGGATGCATCTCCTGCTTCATATTGCACCTCTCATTTGCTGATGGTTATCCCCGCGTACCCCACCACGCTGGTGTAGTCCCCCGAGGTATCCCCGCTGTTCTGGTATTTGACCAGTTCGGCCCTGCCCGCCCCCGTCTCAAGCGCCGCCGCGATCAGGCTGATGACCGGGGCATAGCCGCACATGCTGATATCGTGTTTGCCTATGCGCCTGACCAGCTCGTCCGCATCCAGGCTGAGTATGGCCTCAATAGCCATCTTGTCCTTAGCTTGGGCGCTCTCATGGGGCTCGTAGTGAGTCATATCGCTGCTGGCCACGATGACGGCATCCTGCCCCCTGGATTTGAGCGTCGCGGCTATAGCCCGGCCTATCCCCTGGTAGACCTGCGGCGCAGCCTGGGCCAGCACGATGGGCACTATCTTCACGTCGGGCTTGAAATATTGCAGGAAGGGCACCTGCACCTCCAGTGAGTGCTCATAGCGGTGCGCCAGGCTGTCCTCTTCAAGCCCGGCTGCGGCCGCCAGTATGGCCTTTGCCAGGCCGGAATCTATTTGAACCCCGCCCAGGGGGGTTTCCCAGCTTCCGCCGGTAGTGATGCTGAGCGGTTTACCCACTCCACGGTGATTTGGCCCGATGATTATGAAGGTGTCCGTGAATTTTATGCGCGAGAAGACGGCGCCCGCCACCGGTCCGGAGTAGACGAAGCCGGCGTGGGGCGATACCACGCCGATGACCGCCTTCCTGTCAGCCTTTGAATCGGTCATCTGCCTGATCATTTCTTGCAATTCGCCGGGCCGGCCCGGGTAGAATTGACCGGCCACGGCAGCTTCCCTGATCATCCCCTCACCTCCATTGTTATATTCAGGTCCGCCCCGCATACGGCGCAGCAGGACCCCTTGACCGCCTTTATGTTGATATTGTAACCCGTCCGCTCGATGGCTATGGTCCCGCATTTATAGCAGACCGTATTTTCGTAGGCATGGCCCGGTACATTGCCAAGGTAGACGAATCGCAGGCCCGCCTTGCGCCCGATATCATAGGCTTTTTCCAGCGCTGCCAGCCCGGTCGGACGGAGGTGCGAAAGTTGGCGGTGGGGATGAAAGCGGGTGATATGCCAGGGTGTGAGCTCGCCCAAAGACTCCTTGATCCAGGCCGCTATCTGCGAGAGCTGTTTTTCATCATCATTCATGGACGGGATAAGGTTGGTCACCACCTCCACGTGCATGTCCCATTTACTCCTGGCCCTCTCTGCAACCTCCAGTATTTTACGCCAGTGCCTGACCCTGGCAAGGTCCCGGTAGAGCCGATCGGAGTAGCCCTTGACGTCAACGCGCCAGGCATCTAAGTAGGGTCCGATCATATCGAGGGCCTCCGGCGTCATATAGCCGTTGGTGACATACACGGTGTAAAGTCCCTTGTCATGCGCCAGCCTGGCCGAATCGAGCGTGTACTCGAACCAGATGGTCGGCTCGTTGTAGGTCCAGGCCAGGCCCGCGCAGCCGCTCTCCACGGCCATTTTAATTGCCTCCCGCGGGGTAATCTCCCGCAAGTTATGCCGGGCAGTGGCGGGATCTTCGATGCAGGCAATCTCCCAGTTCTGGCAGTGGATGCAGTGGAAATTGCAGCCGACCGTGCCGAAGGAGAGCACGGAACTGCTGGGGAAAAAGTGGAACAGTGGCTTCTTCTCGATGGGGTCGGCAGCCAGCGAGGAAACCTTGCCGTAATTTAAAATCTGCAGGGACCCGTTTTCGTTGCGCCTCACCCCGCAGACACCGGCTTTACCGGGATTGACAAGGCAACGCCACAGGCAAACGTTGCAGCGCACACGCCGGCCGTCCAACTTATCGTAGAGAAGGGCCTCCGCCATGACTCTTCCTCGGGTCAATTGTTGCTAAAGTCCGGATGGTGGGTTGACGCGTCAACCCACCATCTTGATACACTCAGTTTTTCCCAACCAAATCGTCAGGAAGCTGCCGGTGCGGCAACCGACTTGCCCTTGGCCATTTGCACGAAGCTGAAGATTATCAGCATTATGCCAAACAGCACCAGGTAGAAGGCGATCACCCACATCAGCGCCAGGGCACCTGCCACCGGGTTGGACAGCAGAATGCAGCCCACGACGATGGAGAGTATGCCTCCGGTCAGTATCCAGCCTTTGCCCGGCAGGGTCTTCCACTGGCCGATAGCATAGATGATCTCGAATACGCCGGTGATCAGTGCCCAGAATGCGATGAAATATAGCAGAAATACTGCTGTCATGCCCGGCCAGGTAAACACCACGACCGCCGCCAGCAGGCCGGCTATGCCCTCAACGAATATCCACCACCTGTGATTGGTCTTGGAATGGGTGAGGAAGAAGATAAGGGCGAAGACACCATCAACCAGGAAATAGGCTCCGACAAACATCACCAGCAGGAAGATGGAGAAGATCGCAGGCATCGCCAGCAGTATGATGCCCAGCGCCAGTGCCACCAGGCCCCGGATGAGGTTGAGCCACCAGTATTTAGCCATCATTTCCATGATACTACCTCCTTAAAGTTACAGGTTAAATCTACCATAGCCATGCACATTACGCAATGGACGTGTACGTGTTTGTGTAACCTGTATAAGTCGTTGAACGGGCACAACGGGCACAATACTTTGACATCTAATTCGGCCTTCTGTTAAAATTCGACCCCGGGCGGATTCAAGTTTTTTTCACCCAATACGGTAGACAGCCGGCCCGGACATGCGCTTCATACCCACACTTCCGTCGTGGTATGCAGGCTTGCCACAGGGCCGTTAAATTAAATCTCTTAAAGGAGGCCCAATGAAAGTCACTCTTAGCGTTATCAAGGCGGACATAGGCGGCTGGGTGGGGCACTGCAGCATGCACCCTGATCTTATGACAGAGGGCGAGTCCTGCATGGCCAAGGCTAAAAAATCAGGGCTCCTCATCGATTACCATGTCACCCGCTGCGGCGACGACCTGCAGTTCATTATGACGCACAAAAAGGGCATAGATAACAGCAAGATACACGAAATGGCCTGGAACGCCTTCCAAAGCTGCACGGCCGTTGCCAAAAAATTGAAACTGCACGGGGCGGGGCAGGACCTGCTGTCCGATGCCTTCTCCGGCAACGTTAAGGGACAGGGCCCCGGTGTGGCCGAGATGGAGCTAAACGAGCGCGAGGCCGAGCCGGTCATCATCTTCATGGCAGATAAGACCGCCTCCGGCGCGTGGAATCTGCCCCTCTACGAGATGTTTTGCGATCCCTTCAATACCATAGGCCTGGTTATCTCGGCTAATATGCATGCCGGCTTCAAGTTCGAGGTGCACGACGTCAAGGAAAGCAGGCGCATCATGTTTAATTGCCCGGAGGAGATCTACGACATGCTGGTCTTCATCGGAGCGCCGTCGCGCTACACTGTCAAGTCGGTCTATTCCCGCGAAACGGGCGAGATAGCGTCCACCTCATCCACGCAGAAATTGTCGCTCATCGCCGGGCGCTACGTCGGCAAGGACGACCCGGTCTGCATCGTGAGGGCCCAGGGCATCTTCCCCGCCGTGGGCGAGGTTCTGGAACCCTTTGCCCGCCCCCATATAGTGGAGGGCTGGATGCGCGGTTCGCACAATGGACCGCTCACACCCGTATCTGTGAAAGGATGTAATCCCACGCGTTTCGACGGCCCGCCGCGCGTCATCGCTGCCGGCTTCCAGCTTGCTGAGGGCAGGCTGGTCGGGCCTGTCGATATGTTCGACGACGTGGCTTTCAACAACGCCAGGCAAATGGCCATGGATATGGCCGACATGCTCAGGAGGCATGGCCCATTCGAACCGCACAGGCTGCCCCTGGACGAGATGGAATACACCACCATGCCCCAGGTCATGAAAAAGCTGGCCAAGCGGTTCGAGAAGCTATAGACTATTCTATGCCCAGGCTGCTGCTGGCCACTACCAATAAAGGCAAAGCCGCCGAATACCGGGACCTGCTTAAGGGCCTCGATTTCGAGCTGGTCACGCTCGATCAGGCCGGCATCAGCCAGCAAGCCGACGAAAGCTATAACACGTTTGAAGAGAACGCCCGCCACAAGGCCGCATTCTACGCGGAACTGGGCGGGCTTCTCACTTTAGCCGACGACTCGGGGCTGGAGGTGGATGCCCT
>JAPLHM010000005.1 GCA_026389635.1 Chloroflexota bacterium
ACAGCCCTGCTCATGGATATGGCAGGCCTGTTGGCGACTTCGAAGCCGGCCGCTACAGCCAGGCAGACCGTTTCATTCAAAGCCGCCCCGGTCACGTGCAGTTTCGGCTCGGCTATGAGAAGTGTCCCGCCCACTTTTAGCAAGTCCCGCACTTCCCCCAAAAATTTTCGCTGGTCGCGAACCTCGTGGACCATCCAGAAAGCCAGGACAAAATCACAGGTTACTTTCAATCCAAGGCTGTCCGCTGTGCACCTGTGAAATTGCATGACCTTGCTGAGCCCAGTGCGCTCCGCCTTGAGCCGGGTCATTTCCAGCATCTTCTCCTGCATGTCGACGCACATGACCTTTCCCGAGGGTCCGACCTTCCGGGCAATGGCCATCGAGAAATAGCCCATGCCGCAGCCGATATCAACTGCTGTTTCCCCCGGCTGTAACAGCCCGTTTAATACCAGGTCCGGCTTCTGCAAACGGCGCCGCAGCGGGTTATCGAAGGTGAAGCAAAGCCACCACGGACAGGTATGCTGACCCCTGTAAAGAGCCTTTTCTAATAAATTCATTTTTTCCTCCAGCCCGGCTGGTAGACTATTAAAGATTTTAACAGAGTCAACGCCGTTTTTGCAGAAGTGAGTCGCAGGCTGATCCCGCCTCTGACATAATGCGGTCCATCAGCTCCCGTACACCCGGCAGGTCGTCTATGCCCCCGCAATCCTGCCCCGCGAAAAGTATGCCCTCTTCGACATCCCCGTCGTTGATGGCTTTGAGGTGCCTTCTCATGCCGACGGCCTGGCGGGCCTGCGACCATATGGGCGAACCCTCCTCGGCCCGCCACATCTGCAGGCTCAAGCCGATGAACTTCCAATAAGATAGCCGTAGCATTTTCCGTATCTCCCCTGCCCCCTGGAAGGCTTCCGAAAACTGTATGCCCCCCTTCATCATCTTTTCTGCCGCCTTTGTCTTGAGCACACGTCCGGGCATGCCGTCGAATGCATTGCTGTAGAGAGTATCCTGCTCCGTGGCTTTGAGGCAGAGCTGCTTGAAATTATCATGCACCAAGCTCTCTTTAGTCAGGGAGAACCTCGTTCCCATCGAAACCCCGTCGGCGCCCAGCGCCAGGGCGGCCGCCAGTCCCCGGCCGTTGTAAAAACCGCCGGCCGCAACCAGAGGGACCTTTACCTGGCTGGCAACCATGGGGATGAGGACAAGTGAGGTGGCGGCGGTGCCGTGCCCCGCAGCCTCGTTTCCAGTGATGATGACGGCATCGCAGCCGAGTTGCTCGGCCCTGATGGCGTGCCTGACGGTGGCCGTAGTGCCCATGACTTTCCCGCCGTAAGCGTGCACACGGTCGATAAACCACGGCTTGCCCAGCGCATAGTTGATGATAGGCACCTTTTCTTCGATGGCTACTTCAACGTTCTCACGGGCCCCGGGCAGGGCCAGTGCCTGGTTGACACCGAAGGGTTTGTCCGTCAGCCGCCTGACCTCGCGAATATTCTGCCGTGCCTCGTCAGGGGCGAAGCGTGCTATAGCCAGCATGCCCAGCCCGCCCGTGTTGCACACCGCCGCTACCAGTCCCGGCTCGGTGATCCAGTTCATCCCGGCCAGCATGATGGGGCGCCGGATGCCGAATAGCTCCGTCATCCTGGTTTTAAACATAATAGTCCCCTCCTTGCCTGCGCATACCGTTCATCAGCCGCTGCGGGAGCATGCAGACCCGCGGGTTTTTTGCGGCCTATTATGTTACCATAGTCCCCGTACAATTTTTCAGCTTCAATCCAGGGAGGCCGGCGTGAACGTCCGGCAGACTGATTTCTTGAAGGAGGCCAAAAGTGTGGAACGCATCCAAATGTGACCTGTGCGGCGATTGCCTGGTCAAGTGCCAGTAT
>JAPLHM010000003.1 GCA_026389635.1 Chloroflexota bacterium
GAGAAACCCGCCACATGACCGCTGGCCACCCAGACCTGCGGGTGCATCATGATGCTGGCGTCTATACCCACCATGTCGTCGCGCTCCTGCACCACCTTCTTCCACCAGTAGTTCTTGATATTTTTCTTCAGTTCGACGCCCAGCGGCCCATAGTCCCAGCAGCTTCCCAGGCCGCCGTATATCTCGCTGCTCTGGAAAACAAAGCCCCGCCTTTTGCACAACGAGACTATCTTCTCCATGCTGACTTTTGTTTTTTCTTGCGGCACATTACCCTCCTGATGGCATACGGACTTGATTATAGGGGCAAAGGCAGATACAGTCAAAATATGAAATACGCGGCTGGGCCGCCACGGCCGGCAGGCTGTATAATGGGTGAGCGAGGCAGAGATCATCAATGGTCAGCAGGTACTTGAGAATAACCATCCTTTTTCTCGTGCCCTTAGCGGTATTAGCCCTACCGCAGGCCGGCTGCAGCCTGCAGCCGTCTCCGCCATCGGCGCTTCCCGCCCCGTTATCCCCACCCATCCTGCCCTCCGGCGACAGCCCCCGCTTTTTCACGGTCATCTACGAGGGACCCGTGGGCGCCATAAACTACGACACGGTAATGTTCAAATGGGGCAGCGGGCTTTCCTCGGTTCACCCCTCTAATTTCATCTACGCCACATTCCTGCAGGGATGGGACAAAGAATACACACCTTTCCTGCCGGACACATCGCGCTCCTTCAGCAAGCTGTCCAACGGGAGCTACGTGTTTTATGTAAAAACGCAGGACCTTAACGGCAATATCGACCCGCTTACGCCGAGCCAGTCATTTACCGTTTCAGGGGTAGTCCCGCCACAGGCGCAGATCCTGCCCGTGGCGCCGGTTGACGGTGGCGGTTTAATGCTGATCGGGGCCGATGTCAGCCGTATAGCAGTCGGCAACGACGGGCTGACCATCTACGCGCTTGATTCCACTAATTCCCGGCTTTACCGCTCTACAACAGCGGGAGTCGACTGGAGGGACGTCTCAGCCTCGCTGGGCGCCGGCGCACCCTGGATAGATTTGGCAGTGGCGCCCGACGATCCGCGTTTCATAGCCGTGGTTACCGGCGGCGGTAGCCAGGTTTACATTTCCGGCGACGGCGGCGCCACATTCCAGGATACCAGCATATCGTCTTTCCTGGGGGCCGGCCAGGGCGTAAGGTGCATAGCCATATCGCCGGACTACGGCGCACCGCGGCGCGAACTGGCTGCCGGTACCTGGAGCGGGGCGGCTTCCGGCAGCGTTCTGATTAATATCCTGACCGGTTTTTCAGGCGGGTGGTTCAATGCCGGCAATGGCACGCCCGGCTGGGCGCCTCCCGGCGGGGTAGGAGTGGACGTGGCTGCCATCAACTATTCCCCTTCCTATGCCTCTGACAGCACCCTGTTGATAATAGCCTCCAGCGCGGCGCGGACATATCTTTACGCGGGCGTACGTGACACAGGATCAAGCTCGATCACCTGGAACTCCTGGACAGGGTATCCCGTGGAGATAGGTCAGGCCGGCACGCCCCTCAACCATGCCGCTTTAGCGTTGCCCTCCGACTAC
>JAPLHM010000199.1 GCA_026389635.1 Chloroflexota bacterium
AGCCTGGGCGAGCCCAAAACGCTGATGTGGGAGGTTGTCGAAACCACCGTGCAGTATATGCCACCGGGCAGGCCCAGGTACCTCATGGGCGTGGGATCGCCGGAAGACATCGTGGAGGGCATTTCCAGGGGTATCGACATCTTCGACAGCGCTCTGCCGACCAGGGTGGCCCGCAACGGCGCCCTTTATACCCGTGAGGGCAGGAAGAACATCAGGCGTTCAGCTTACAGGGATCACATGGGACCTGTCGAGGCAGGCTGCGGGTGCTTCGCCTGCCGCAACTACTCAGCCGCCTACCTGCACCACCTTTTCAGGTGCGAAGAACTGCTGGCCTACCGGTTGGCCACCATCCACAACCTCTTCTTCATGCAGAAGCTGATAGAGCAGGCCCGGCGTGCCATCGCGGAAGGCGTTTTCCCGGAGTTTAAAAAGGGCTTCCTTGAGTCATATAAAACCACGGACGAGGAGAGGCGTATAGAGCAGAAGATGGCAGCACTGCGGGGCAAGAAGGCGAGCGACTTCACGTGAAAGTGAGGTCGGATGTCAATAATGGACACCAAACCTTTCACGCTGCCAGAAATATTCTGTGTAGCTTAAAAATAAAAGAAGCAGGGACAAATTGCCCCTGCTTCTGCGCCATGTCCTTTTATACTATGCTTTGCCGATGCGGTACATCGTGGTTCCACATTTTAAGCAGACACCCTTGTTTGCGGGTCGACCGTTCTTCATTTTGACGGCCTTGGCATTCTTCATTTCCCTCTTGGCCTTACATTTCATGCAATAAGCTAACATTAATATACCTCCTACGTATTTACGTTTAGCATAGTCGATGGTCTGAAGCTTGTCAATGGGAATATAGTCCTGGTACCGCTTAGCGGCACGTCGACCATAAAAAGATCAAGGCAAGGCATCATTCCGGCGTCAGGGTCATCCCCGGAGTCCTGATCACCCCCAAACCCTACACTTCAACGAGGTTAGGCTGATGCCCCAATGGATCGAGGCGGCCCGGTCAGCCGCCTCCCTCCTCCTCGATCAAATGCTGGACGAAAGCAATGCTCAACCAAAGTGAATTGCCATCAACTGCTATAACAGATTATAATCTTAGATGTACTTCCCCTGAAATGGAGGTAGCAATATGGTTGAGAATACTGATTTAAGTGAAATACTGAAAAACTATCCGGATAAATGGGTAGCTCTCTCTGGTGATAGCAGCAAAGTAGTGGGTGTGGCGGATAAACCAGCAGAGGCACTGCAGCAGGCTCACGCTAAAAACGAACCCGACCCCATCCTGACCAGAGTTCCAAAGAACTATGGAACCTATATACTGTGAGCGTCCGTTTTAAACTCGATTACAGAAAATTCCCCGCGCAGCCTACCGAGCCATTCCCAAGACGAACCAGCGTATCACGACCTGTAATTCCTGTTGCTTTGATAAATGGCTCTCAACGCGTCAGGAATTTGGCCTTGATTGATTCGGGCGCCGATTATTGTATCTTCCATGCCGAAATCGGCGAGCAGATCGGCCTTCAGATAGAATCAGGTAAACGCCTTTCTTTTTTCGGTTCCAGTGGGCAGGAGCAGTTTGCTTTTTTCCACGAGATTAAGCTTGAAGTCGGAGGCCATGAGATTTCTTGTTTTGCAGGCTTCTCACAAGAGTTACAGAGCCTGCCATACGGTATTCTGGGTCAGATAGGTTTCTTTGACAAGTTTAAAATCACCTTTGATTATGAGAAAGGAATAATCGAGCTACAGTCCATTGAGGACTAAATTTCTTTATAAAAAAAGCGACTTGGGACTTTTAAACTGCTCGCCTTTAATGGTAACATACAACCTCGGCTTCCCGACTGTAAAATAAACGTCCTGATCCGCTTTATTGATGATGACCGCAAAAGAAACCATACTCAGCGTCAGGGACCTCTCGCTCTGGTTCGGGGGCGTCAGGGCGCTCACCGATATCAACCTCGATATCCGCAAGAACGAGATATTGGCCATCATCGGCCCCAACGGGGCGGGCAAGACCTGCCTGCTCAACTGCATCAACGGCTTCTACAAGCCGCAGAGGGGCGAGATAAGGTTCAATGGAAGGAAGATAAACGGCGTCAAGTCGGACCGCATCGCCAAGATGGGTATCGCCCGCACTTTTCAGAACATCGAACTTTATGCCGGCCTGAGCACACTGGACAACATCCTGGCGGCCCGGCACGTCCTGATGAAGCAAAACATCTTCAGCACCTTCCTCTATTTCGGGCCGGCACACCGCGAGGAGGTCGAGCACAGGAAGACCGTGGAGGACATCATAGACTTTCTGGAGATAGAGCATATCAGGAAGACCGTGGTCGGCTCGCTGCCCTACGGGTTGAGGAAGAGGGTCGAACTGGGCAGGGCGCTGGCCCTGGAGCCGAGGCTGATACTGCTGGATGAACCCATGGCGGGCATGAACCTTGAGGAGAAGGAGGACATCGCCCGCTTTATCTACGATATCTTCGAGGGGCAGGGAGATACCTATCCCGCCACCCCGGTGCTGCGCGACGGCGTGGACTCGATCGTCCTGATCGAGCACGACATGGGCGTAGTCATGGATATCGCCGACCGCATCATAGTGCTGGATTTCGGCCGCAAGATCGCCGAGGGGACACCTGCCGAGATAGCGGCAGACCAGAAGGTTATAGCGGCCTACTTAGGCGAACAGTAATTCGTCATCGCGAGCGAAGCGTGGCGATCTATCCCCGGCCTTTGGATTGCTGCGCCCTTCGGGCTCGCAATGACGATATAAAAGGCGGGCAATACCTGGTCAAAGCCATCTCTTGCGGCGCTTGTAGTGCTTGATCTCTTTGTAGCTCTTCTTTTCGCCTGAGGCCGAGATGCCGATGTAGAATTCCTTGACGTCCTCCCGTCCCTTCAGGTAGTCGGCCGACCCGTCCAGCACGACCCGCCCGTTCTCCATCACATAGCCGTAGTGCGCCGTATTGAGCGCCACCCTCACGTTTTGTTCCACCAGCAATATGGAGGTGCTGCGCTCGATGTTGAATTTGTGGATGATGTCGTATATCTGCTCCACGATCATGGGGGCCAGGCCTAAAGATGGCTCGTCCAGCATCATCAGTTTAGGGGCGGACATCATGGCGCGCCCTATCACCAGCATCTGCTGCTCCCCGCCTGAAAGGTAGCCGGCGGTGTTCTTCTTCAGTCCCTGCAGGCGCGGGAAATAGCCGTACACCATGTCGAGGTCGGACTTTACCTTGCGCGCACTGGAACGCGAGAAGGCGCCCACCATAAGGTTCTCCTCGGCGCTGAGGTGGCCGAAGACACGCCGGCCCTCCAGCGCCTGCACAATGCCCAGTTTGCCTATATCGACGGCGTTCTTGCGGTCGATCCTTACCCCGTCCCACTCGATCGTTCCGTCGTTGATCTCGCCCTCTTCGACCCTCAGCAACCCGGAAATGGCCTTGAGCGTCGTCGTCTTGCCGGCGCCGTTGGCGCCCAGTAAGGCAACCACCAGGCCGTCGTCCACCGAGATGGAGATGCCATGCAGCACCTTTATCACATTGAGGTACGAGACCTCAATGTTATTCAGTCTTAACATTGCGAGAGCCGAATTATTTTATTTTCCGAACCACTCTAATTTCTCGTAAAGTATGTTGGGAGCGTCCACCCACCCGGTCTGGGAAACCATCTTCCCGTCCTGTACCTGGAATATCTTGACGGATTTTGAGCCGCGCTTGTCCACGGGGTTGGAGAAATCAACCGGCCCGTGCAATCCTTCCACATCGTAGTTCTTGACGTTCATAAATCCGTTCTTCTCCACCAAATCCCATGACGTTGCGTCGCCTTTGGCAATAGCCTCGCCACCTGACACCTTGATGGCCTGGCGCAGTATCTCGGCGTTGATCAGGCTCGAAGCCCAACCGATCAGGTAATCGTTGTTGCCGGCGTATACAGGATGAAATTTGTTGCAGTATTCCATCATCTTGGCCATGCCGGTAACGTTATCAGCCCAGTTCACCGTGGGATAAACGCCGTAGATACCCTGGGTTACATCCTTGCCCGCCAGG
>JAPLHM010000294.1 GCA_026389635.1 Chloroflexota bacterium
AGCCAGCCGCGGCAGGGACCTGCAGCCGCTGACCGATGACGCCATCAGCTATGCCGCCTGCCACGCGGCTTCCCAGCTTGGCGCAAAGGCCGTTGTCGCCTACACCGCTTCCGGCAGCACGGCTATGCGGGTCTCCAAGTATCGTCCCCGCACGCCGATACTGGCCATCACTCCCAACGAATCCACGCAGAGGCAATTGTCACTGTCCTGGGGCGTGACTGCCCTGAAAGTAACGGAGCACAAAATGATTCTCAATATGTTCTCACAGGCGGCGGGTGCGGTCAGTAAATGCGGATTGGGCAAAGAGGGTGACCTGGTGGTGGTGACGGCCGGCCTGCCGATGGGCAAGTCCGGCAGCACCAACATGCTTAAAGTTGAGAGGATATGATTGATAATCACCGTAACCCGCAACCCGTCCCTGGACAGCCCCGGGAGTCGAGTTGCAAAATAAAATTGTAATATAGTGCTATATACCGTACAATATTTAGTACGATATTTAGCATTGTTTGGACTATTAATCATGATTACGCGAATTATTACCGTTACCGACCTGAAGGCAAGGCTGGGTTCCCTTATCTCCGAGCTTAAACAGCAGGGGATGCCCTTCTATGTCACCCAGCATGGCAAACCAAGGGCCGTATTTGCCTCTTATGAAGAGTATGAGGCCTTGCTTCAAAGGATTGAAGACCTCGAAGACCTGCTGGCCATGAAAGAATCGCTTGAATCGCCTTCATCAGAGGCCATGGAACTGGGTGACTATGAGCGCCAACGAAAAACCAGCATTCGCCGTCAGACTGAGAAGTAAGCGGGTTCAACGTGAACTCGATAAGCTGAAGGGCTCAGAATACCAGCGGGTAATCGACAAGCTTAAAATGCTGGAGAACGGGGCGAGGCCGCCTGGATGTGAAAAAATACATGGCGATATTTATCGTGTCAGGAGCGGGGGAATACGTATAATCTACCTGGTTGATGAAGAAAACAGACGTATTGAAGTGGGCGCCATCCGCCGCCGCTCTAAACGAACCTATAAAGATGTCGAGAGATTATTTTAGTAGTAGCTGATACATCCGTGTGCGTTCTAACTTTTCCTTATTTTCAGCCATTTTACTCTCTTAGCGCTCAGCCTGTCTTAACGGGGAGCAGTATACAAGGTCTCTCTAACTCAAAACCGACAAATCAGAGACAGTAACCCAACCGGACAAATGCTTGACATTGTTTCTGCCGGGACTCAAAATACATTTCACCATGAGCGAACTATCCGGACAGCAAATCCTGACCATAGCAATCGTCTATGCCACCTCGATCCTCCCTCTTATTGTTCTCATCGTCCTCTATGCGTTGGGTAAATTACCGCGTTGGGTGGCTGCTGTATATCTGTTTTCATTCCTCGTCTGTGCCGTCGGGTTGGAGATCTGGTTCACGTTTGGCCTGTGGGGAGGAGCGCCGGTGAGCGAGCGGCGGCCGCCAGTGATGAACCTTGCCATTCCGCAGTACGCGAATTGGGCGCTTACCTCTCTCGCCGACGCAGCCGCGATTTGCCTCGTCGGCCTGTTCCTCATATGGCTGGCCTACGGACGCCGCCCCATACCCTTCCGCAAATGGCGCTGGGGTGCATTCGTGGTACTTCTTGTATGGTTTGTTTTGCAGAATATCTGGGTGGAGATGTTCATCAGCCCACAGGTTGCCCCTGGTTATAAGGTCTCATGGGCGCCGCCCACTCCGGCCGGTCCGTGGTGGAATCCGACTCTCTTCTCCGTGAATGGACTCGCGATTCATTTACAAGTGCAGATGCCCTGGGTACTCATGACGCCGATATTCTATTTTATCGTGCTTGCGTGCTATCGCCGGCTGTCGGGAGATGTGCCCGATGAGAAGGGAAAATACAGGGATTAAGCTACTTCCTGTTTAGAACCTCCCAGTATACATCGTCAATATCCACCAGCCTTATTTTACCCAGGTGTTCTTCCTGAATGAACAGGCGCACTGTCTTTTGGATTGCCTCATACTACTCTTTTTTAACCTGCTCAATAGTCTTCGGTCAGGGCTTTAATGCATCGGGGTAGCAGTCAGTCAGGAATGATTTCCGGTATAAGTAGATATCGGTCTGCCAGAAATACCTGATATTTGTGCATTTGGAGTTGGGGGCAATGTGAAACCAGTTAAGTCAGCCATACCACAGGGAACCATAGTGCAATCTGCTCCGGAATCCAAAATAAATTCAAAGGGCTGAAAAGTACCATCAGCTAACTTAACTTCTACTTCTACCCCAGGGAAAAATAACTGACCGAAATGGGGGTCAGCAATTGATGGGCAGGGGATCCTAATAGACTCGAATTGAATCATAATAAGTGTTGCCGAAAGGAGTGTCACAGCACTGTTTTCGTGCCGGCGCTGTTGAAGAAGAATGCTCCTTCGAACTCACGTGCCAGGATGGCGGCGGATTTCAGGCCGGTGCAATGTGAGACGCCCAGTTTTTTAATATCGAAGCCCTTTACGGCTTCGATGGTTGACTGCATCCGCTCCTTGCCCGCGCTGATAAGGTGCGTGCCGCCTATAACGGCGTAAATCTGTCCAACGCCCGTAATTTTCTGTGCATGCAAGATGGTATTGATCAAACCCCTGTGGCCGCAGCCGAGCAGTATAACCAGTCCCTGGCCGGTTTTGATGATGATGCCCATGTCGTCGGCCAGCTTATCGTGGACACGCGCCCCGTCCTCTTTTACGTGCAGGTCCTTGTCGATTTTCTCAAAATCCACGCTGATCTCCACCTCGCCGGTGGTCAGCATGTTCTCACTAAGTTTTACCGGCGCCTTCGACAGGTTGAAGCGGGCCCCCAGTGCTTCAA
>JAPLHM010000142.1 GCA_026389635.1 Chloroflexota bacterium
TCCTCATCCTTCACACCGACCTGTTGCTCAAAGCTGCGGGCGAATTTTTTTACAGAGAAGGTCACCAGCGGTATATGGTATTCTTTGACCTGCGCCAGGAAGGTATCCGTCTTTTCCGATTCACCTGGTTCGCGGCTGCAAAAGACGAATTCTATGCGGGCATCAAGTCTGCCCTTGCGTATAACAGAGACCACCGTGTCTAACAGCTTTTTAGAGCTTTCCCCCCGCGCCGTGGAAAACCACCCGATACTCAGCATTCTGTCTACTCCCGCCTGCTACGTTTGCCCAACCTTGCCGTGGTGGTTATGAGATGTACCAGCGGGCTGGATTTCCTGCCGTGAAATGTGGCTGCCGCCAGCGAGGTTAAAAATTCCTGCGGGGTGTCGAAATCCGGCATTTCGACAAAAGCATAGCCTATTTCCGATGGGCTATGGCCATCCGATCCGTAGCTGATCAGCTTGCCGTGCCGCCGGGCCAGGCTGCGCGCCTTTTTCTCGGCCCCGGGGAATAAGCTGCGTGAATTGAATACCTCGATGATATCAACCCTGTCCGCCACTTCCTCCAGCATCTTTTCGTCGCGGAAGGCGGATGGCCTGACACGGTTATAGGGATGGGGTATGCAGACCAGGCCACCCTGCCCGCGGATATGTTTAATGGCCTCGTCCACGCTGATTTTGTCCGGGATATCTTCATGCAGGAACATGCCCATTATTTCGCCGTAAGGGGTGCGCACCTCCTCGCAGACTATGACCTTGAAAGGCGCTATTTTGCTCATCTCCCTGGCCCCCAGTGTGGTGCCGTGGTCGGCCACCGCAATGCAATTAATGCCTTTGCACCCGCAGGCGTCTATCAGTTGCTGATAAGACATGTAGGAATCAGCCGAGTGCCTGGTATGGACGTGCAGGTCGGCCTTGATCAAGGGTTAACTGACCCTTTCTAAGTATTGCCCCGTCCTGGTGTCAACCTTGATGGTATCGCCGGCGTTGAGGAAGAAAGGTACCTGGATAGTGATGCCGGTTTCCATGACGGCCGGCTTTCCCCCGGCGCTGGCGGTATTTCCCTTGAACCCGGGGCCGGTCTCGGCGATCTTCAATGCTACCGATATGGGGAGGTCCACACCGATCGGGACCCCCTTGTGAGTGAGTAATTCAATGTTCATATTTTCTTTGAGGTACTTGATGGTGTCGCCCATCAAACCCTTGTCCACGGCCGTCTGCTCGTAACTTTCGTTGTCCATGAAGTGATAGAGGTCGCCGTCGCTATAGAGGAACTGCACCTGCCTCCTCTCGAGAAAGGCCTTGGTGAATTTTTCGCTGGCCTGGAATGATTTCTCCACGATGTGACCGGCTTTGACGTCCCTCAGCCGTATCCTGATCTGGGCCGATCCCCTGCCTACTTTGATGTGCTGAAAATCCAGCACCTGGAACAACTGCCCGTCCAGAGTGATGGTGATACCTTTTTTCAGCTCTCCGGCGTCAATCATAAGGTTTTACCTCCATTTAAGCGGGATTTCTTGCCCGCGTTGGTCAGGGCCAGCACTTTGCCGCCGGCAATGGTGACGGTGTCCTCAATCCTGACACCACCCCACCCGGGCAGGTATACCCCCGGCTCGATAGTAAAGACCATATTCTCCGCCAGCATATCATCGCTGGCCGGACCCAGGCGCGGCCCTTCGTGAGCGTCAAGCCCGATGCCGTGCCCCAGTCCGTGGCCGAAGCACTCCCCGTAGCCCGCCTCATCAATCATACCACGAACCAGGCCGTCCGCAGCGCCGGCGCTCATACCGTCCCTGATCAAAGCTATGGCCGATGCCTGTGCTCCCAGCACGGTGTTGTAGACGTTATTGAACCTTTCGTCACCCTTCCCCACAACGTAGGTGCGTGTCATGTCGCAGCAGTAGCCGCCGCACCTGGCCCCCAGATCGATGATTATGGGTTCGCCTGCCGCGATCGGTCTGTCCGTCGGCCTGGCGTGGGGCATAGCCGAGTTCGGACCCGAGGCTACGATTATCTCGAAAGGTAGCGGCTCGCTGCCCTCCTGCCTGATGAGATTCTCGATTTGCCAGGCTAACTGTTTCTCGGTCAGGCCCGCCTCAATTGACGGCATCACATGTTCTAACGCACTGTCTGCCATGGCGCAGGCCCTGGTGATGCAGGCCAGCTCATCCGCATCTTTAACCGCCCGCAGCGGCTCGACCGTGCTTTTGATGGGAGTGACCTGGAAATCAGTTTTGGCTGCCTGCGCCGCCCGGCAAACGGACCGGTAGGTGGTCAGTGACAGGTGATCGGACTCAACGCCCAGCCTGCCTATATCCATGCCGCTGACCAGGTCGGCCAGCCAGCCGCTGATATCTCCTTTTATATATAAAACCTCGAAATCGGGTGACTGCTGCCGGGCCTGCTCTACGTAGCGGAAATCGACCGCCAAACAGGCTCTCAGCGGTGACACGACTATCCAACCCGCGCTGCCGCTGAAACCGGATAGGTAGCGCCTGTTGCCGGCGGCGCCGATAAGCGCGCCGTCGATCCCGTTTGCAGCGAAGCTGTTGCGAAATGAAGATAGTCGGTTCAAACTTTTGCCCCCGGTAGCAGCATCGGCGTTCAGCGCCGGAATCCATTGCGTCAGGCCTTCTTTTTGCGGGAAGGGTTGGTTTTACGCGGCCCGAAAATCTTTTTGGTTGTCTTGCACTCCGGGTATTTAGTGCAGGCCAGAAATTTTCCATAGCGTCCGGTGCGTATGACCATGTCCCCTCCGCAGGTGGGGCACTTCTCGTCGGATGGCTCGGGCGCGGGGCCGCGGTTAACCGTTAAATTTTTCTTGCCCATACAATTGGGGTAATCCGAGCAGGCCCAGAATTTCCCGAAGCGGCTTGATTTCAATATCATGTCCTTGCCGCACTCGGGACACTTCTCCTCGGAGGTTATGACCACTTTCTGCTGATTTTCCAGGGCCCTGGCTAAATCGCTCTCAAAAGGTGTGTAGAACGACCTGATAACGGACTGGCGGTCCATCGTCCCTTTGGCGATCTCGTCCAGGTCCGTCTCCATCCTGGCTGTGAAATTGTAATCGATGATGTTGGGGAAGTTGCTCACCAGCAGGTCGTTGACAATAATGCCGATCTCCTCGGGGCGCAGCTTACCGCTATCCTTGAAAACATATTCCCTGTCTATTATGGTGGAGATGATTGGCGCGTAGGTGCTGGGCCTGCCGATGCCCTTTTGCTCCAGGGCCTTGATCAGCGTTGCCTCGGTGTAGCGTGGGAGTGGCTGGGTGAAGAACTGCGCGGGAAACAGGTCAACCAGGTTGAGCGGCTCGCCTTCCTTCAACTGGGGGATGGCGGCTGTCTGAAAGTCATCGAACTCGTCTTTCTCCTCGTCGCGCCCCTCTGTATAAAGCGCCGTAAAACCCGGGAAACTCAGCCTGGAGGCCCTGGTGCGCAGCAGGTAGGTTACGCTGCTATTTTTGCAGTCGGCCTCGATATCCACGGTCAATGTATCGAAAAGCGCAGCGGACATCTGGCTGGCCACGGCCCTCTTCCAGATAAGGTCATAAAGCTCGTACTGGTCCTTGTTGAGGAATTTCTTGATGCTGGCAGGGTCCCTGTGCGCCCTGGTCGGCCGTATCGCTTCATGCGCTTCCTGCGCCATCTTGACTTTTTTAGTGAAATGCCTGGCGGCCGATGGCAGGTACTGCTTGGAAAAATTGGCCGCTATATAGGAACGTATCTCCTCTATGGCCGAAGCCGCTACGTTGGTAGAGTCGGTCCTCATGTAGGTTATCAGTCCGCTATCGCCCTCCTCTCCGATGGATAATCCTTCATAGAGCTGCTGGGCGACTACCATGGTTTTCTTGACGGTGAAGTGCAGCTTGCGAAAGGCCTCCTGCTGCATGGTGCTGGTAATGAAGGGGGGTGATGATTGGCGGACAACCTCCTTTTTCTGTATCGATTTTACCGAGTATTGGGACTCGCGCAGGGCGGATATGACGCTTTCGCAATGGGCGGTGTCCGGTATGTCTAATTTCCCACCGCCGGCCAGGCCGATGAACGAGACCCTGAAGGGCAAGCTTTTTTTAGCTTTCTGCACCAGTTCAGCTTCAATTGTCCAGTATTCCACCGGGATAAACTGCAATATCTCTTTTTCGCGGTCAACGACCAGTCGGACGGCTACCGACTGCACCCTGCCGGCTGAGAGGCCTTTGAGGACTTTTTTCCACAGCAGCGGGCTCAGTCTGTACCCGACTAAGCGGTCGAGTATACGCCTGGCCTGCTGCGCGTCAACCATCTTCATATCGATGGGCCGGGGATTTTTAAAGGCATGCTCGACAGCTTCCTGCGTGATCTCGTGGAAGGTCACGCGCCTGAGGGGGATATTATCCTTCTGCAGGTTGGCGGCCTTGATCAGGTGCCACGAGATGGCCTCGCCCTCGCGGTCGGGGTCTGTGGCCAAGTATACGGAAGAGGCGCTATTGGCAAGCTCCCTGATCTCTTTGAGCACCGCCCTTCTCTCAGGGATATTTTTATATTCCGGTTCGAAGTCCTTGTCGATCAATATGCCCAGCCTGTCGGCTGGCAGGTCCCGCACATGCCCCATGGACGCCCGGATGACGTAGTTTTTACCTAATATTTTGCCTAAGGTCCTGGCCTTGGCCGGTGATTCAACGATTACGAGTTTTACAGTCATATCCTTCTCTATAAAAAAGCTATTTTTATTTCAGGCGGCTGTTCAGCGTATAGGTCATGCCGCCTGTTTGCCTGACCAGGCCGTTAAGCTCCATGATTGCCAGGCAGCTTACCACTGTTGACGTATCCAGTCCGCTGGCCCGGCATATCTCGTCGATGTGAGCCGGTTCCTCGGAAATGTATTTTATTATAATCGATTCATTCCCGATTGGGGTAAGGGCATCCTGCATCTCGATCTGACGGGCAACCACGGGGAGCCGCAGTTCATCCAGGATATCAAGGTGGTTCCTGACCAACTTGGCGCCCTCCTGGATCAGCCTGTTGGGTCCGCGACTCATCCCTGAAAGTATGCTGCCCGGCACGGCGAATACCTCCCTGTTTTGATCGAGCGCAAAGCTGACGGTGATAAGCGCGCCGCTCTTCTCCCCGGACTCCACTACCAGCACACCGCGGCACAGTCCGCTCATGATCCTGTTGCGCCGCGGGAAATTCTCCGGTTTGGGCTTTATCCCCAGGGGATGCTCGCTGACTAATGCGCCTCTCTCGATTATATCCTTAGCCAACTTGAGGTTTTCCGGTGGGTAGACGATATCCAGGCCGCAGGCAAACACCGCAATGGTCCGGCCGCCGGCTTCCAGCGCCGCCCTGTGCGCGATGGTATCGATGCCCCTGGCCAGGCCGCTTATGATGGTTATGCCGTTGAGCGCAAGGTTTCCCACGATATCCTCGGTGACCTGTTTGCCGTATGACGTAGCCTTCCTGGTGCCTACTACGGCTACGCTGTCAGCATCCACGGCGGCCAGTTCACCGCGAACGTATAATACCGCGGGGTAGTCGTGCGTTTCCTTGAGCAGCGCAGGGTAGTCCGGAGATTCAAAGGTGATTACCTTGATCTTGTACTTCTCGACAAGGGACAAATCTTTTTCAAGGTCTATCCCCGGGCGGCAGGCCACCAGGCTATCGGTGGCGCCGGCGTCAAGCCCGGCTTTCAGCAGCTCCGGCCGGGGCGCCTTCCAGGCACTCGCAAGTGATCCGAAATGCGCCTTAAGCAGAGATAGCCGCACCTTGCCGATTCCCGGTACCCGGGTGAACCCGATCCAGTATTTGATTTCTTTATCGTCAGGCATATAAATCGAGGTATTTTAACACAAGCACGGGGGTTGCAAGAAAAGACGGCCCGGACGGCTAAGTGACCGGTTGGCCGTCAATCAGCCTCTTGATCTCGGGGATGACAGCCGCCGCCGCCTTGTATCCGGCCTCAATGGCCTCGGGGCCGCGGTAGAACTCGTAGATTTCGATATTGCTCACGTCCGGCTCTATCATGATGTCGGCCTTCAATATGCTGGAGCGTACCATCTCATATTCCATGATATAGATGGATTGTATGAGTGTATTCATGATGCCCGGCGCCCTGGATGATTTTTTATTGCCGGTTAACCCCAGGTGTATGCGCTTCTTGGGATCATTCAATACATTTACAGCTATGACAAAGGTTGCGCCCATGGATTTCACCACGTCCGCCGGCACCGGGTTAAGCGCCCCGCCATCCACTAAGTAGCGGCCTTCGTAATGCACCGGCACGAACACGACCGGTATGGATATGCTGGCGCGCACTGCTGTTAGAAGTGACCCCTGGGTTAGTATAACTTGCCTGGCGGAATGAATATCGGTGGCTACGGCGGCAAAGGGGATTTTGCACTGGTTGATGTTGCGGTCGCCCATAATAGGTTTGAGAAAATTCTCCACCCGCTTTCCCTGCAAAAAGCCGACCCTTATCAGCGTAAATTTAGGATCCATTAGCCGTGTAATCTTGCGCAGGTTGGCTGTGAGCGCGAGCTCCTCCATGGCCGCTATCTGCCCCTCCGTGGCGTAACAGGCTCCTACCAGCGCGCCCATGCTGGTGCCGGCGATCATGTCGATGGGGATATTGGCTTCACGCAGGGCCTTGATAACGCCGATATGCGCCATCCCCAGAGCCGCGCCGCTTCC
>JAPLHM010000226.1 GCA_026389635.1 Chloroflexota bacterium
GCATGCTGGCCGCCGAGATTGGCGCAAACGTAACACTGTCCAAACGCGCAGCCCTGCTGCACGATATCGGTAAGGCCGTAGACCACGAGGTGGAAGGGCCGCACGCCCTGATCGGCGCCAATCTTGTCAAGCAATGGGACAAGTCGGCGGAAATAGTTCAGGCTATATCGGAGCACCATGGCGAGGCCACCACAACCAGTTCACTGGGATTTATCCTGGCTACGGCGGACGCCATCAGCGGCTCCAGGCTGGGGGCCAGACGCGAGTCACTGGACCAGTACATCAAGCGCATAGAGGCGCTGGAAAGCGTTGCCAGCAGCTTCCCGGGCGTTGAAAAAGCTTTCGCCATCCAGGCCGGCCGCGAGGTGCGTATTATCGTTAAGCCGGAACAGGTGGATGACCTGGCGGCCATGCGGCTGGCGCGCGACATCGTTAAGAAAATCGAGGACAGCCTCGAATATCCCGGCCAGATAAAGGTTACAGTAATGCGTGAGGTGAGGGCGGTAGATTACGCTAAATGATTAACAAGAGGTAGGTTATTGAAGATCCTGGCTGTCGGTGACGTAATAGGTAAGCCTGGCAGGAAAGCTTTACAGCAGTTTCTGCCAGGCTTAATTAATGAATTCGATATTGAACTGGTGGTCGCCAACGGCGAAAACTCCGCCCACGGCATCGGCATTACGGCCAAAACGGCGCAGGAACTGCTTGACGCGGGTGTGGATGTCATAACCAGCGGGAACCATATCTGGGCGCAGCGCGAGATCATCAATTGCATGGACGGGGACCTGCCCATCATGCGGCCGCTCAATTTCCCGCCCGGTGTGCCTGGCCGCGGCTACCTTACAGTCAAGGGCGTCCTGGTGGTTAACCTGATAGGGCGCATATTCATCGGCCCGGCCGATTGTCCCTTCAGGGCCATGGACGCTCTGCTGTCATCCATCAGTCCTCTTCCCAAAGTGATTCTGGTTGATTTTCACGCCGAGGCCACATCCGAAAAGATCGCTATGGGCAGGTATCTTGACGGGCGCGTAAGCGCCGTGCTGGGCACACACACCCACGTGGGTACCACAGACAGCTATATTTTGCCCGCTGGAACAGCCTATGTTACCGATATAGGCATGGTCGGACCCCTGGATTCCATCATAGGTGACGACGTTGATAATGTGCTCAGCAGCTTCCTGACGGGATTGCCGCACAGACTGTCTGTAGGCAAGGGCCTGGCCGCCTTCGATGCCATTTTACTGGATATTGATGACAGTACGGGAAGAGCGCTCAGCATCGGACGTATAAGGCGTGAGGAGAGCGCTCCCTGAAGTACGACCTGCACCTGCATACCACGGCCTCGGACGGGCGGCTGACACCTGCTGAACTGGTTGCCCTAGCGCTGGAGCGGGGACTGGAAGTCATATCCATCACGGACCATGACAGCGTCGGTGGGGTGGAAGAGGCCCTGGCAGCCGCCGGCAGCAGTGGAAAGATAACGGTCGTTCCCGGTGTGGAGATAAATACCGACCTGGCCACGGGTGAACTTCACGTGCTGGGCTATTTTATAGATTACAGGGATGAGGGCCTGGTTGCGGCGCTGGCAAGGATAAGGGAATCGCGGGTGGGAAGGGCCCAAAAAATGATAGAGAAACTGCGGGAACTTGGCATGCCCGTGGATTGGCAAAGGGTGCTTGACCTGGCCAGAGGCGAATCGATCTGTCGGCCGCATATAGCGCAGGCCATGCTGGAGAAAGGGTATGTCTCCGATGAACGGGAAGCCTTCGAAAGATATATAGGCAGGGACGGACCGGCCTATATCGGGCGCGAGAAGGCAGGGCCAGCCGATGCTGTCAGGATTGTGAAGAAGGCGGGCGGAATACCTGTGCTGGCCCACCCGGCCGATATTGCTAACGTGGACAATATCATCGTTGAACTGAAGGTAGCCGGTCTGGCCGGGCTGGAAGCGTACTACGGGCAGTACGACAGTAAAACAGTCAAGAGGTGTGTGAAGATGGCAGCCCGTCACGGCCTGCTCACCACCGGCGGAACCGATTACCACCATTTCCAGGACGATCGGGAGGTACTGCCCGGTTCTGCGGATATTCCACTAAGCTCCATAGAGCAGTTGTTTGCGGCTGCGTCTCAGTGAAAAAGCGGATGGAACAAGCTATAAAAAAGTAATATAATAGTGCGGTTTTAAGGAAATAAGCTCGCAAGGAGTAACATGGAAGCATCACGAGAAATTTTCTGGCATATCCCGTTGTTAGTACAGGTCTGTGTGTACCTTGCGGCATTTGCCGCCGTCCTGCTGATCTGTTACACGGTTTACAAGCGCTACCAGATGTGGATGCTGGGCAAGCCCGACAAACGTTTCGACAACCCCATCGGGCGCGTCGGCGAGTTCATCAAGCTGGGTATTGTGGACGGCGCCTTTCACGTAAGGTTCCTGCGTGAGCCCTATTCCGGCATCATGCACTTCCTCATCTTCGTGGGCTGCATCCTGCTCTTCATCGGCGCCGGCCTGGACTTTTTAAACCATTACGTTTTCGAGCCTTTTCACGCCGCCTTCATTCGCGGACCGGTTTACATTTACCTGGGTGGACTCTGGAACATCGCCGGGGTCATGGTGCTGATCGGCCTGCTGATGGCCTTTATACGCCGCTACATACAGAAGCCCAAAAGGCTTAACACGATCTTTGATGACGGCATGGCCCTTTTCCTCATTTTCATCGTAGTAATTTCAGGCTTCTTCCTGCAGGGTTTCAGGATGATTGGCGCTACCCCCGAGGCACTGGGTCTGGCCCAGGCCGAATATTATTTGCACCCCGAGTGGGGACAGGCCAGGTTCGGCGGCTTCTGGATCGCCGCTATGTTCGCCGGGCTTCCTGAAGCTTCACGCCTTTTGTGGTACCAGATACTCTGGTACGGCCACGTGTTAATCACCGTGGGCGCGGTCTTCTACGTCATCGTGGCGTGGGATAAGCTGACCCACATCTTAATCTCGCCGGTCAATGTCCTTTTTAAAACCTCACGGCCCAAGGGCGCGCTCAGCCTGGTCGACCTTGAAAATGCCGAGACCTACGGCATCGGCAAGATCGAGGATTTTACCTGGAAGCAACTCTTCGACCTGGATGCCTGCACCAACTGCGGCCGCTGCCAGGACAGGTGTCCTGCCTACCTGACGGATAAGCCGCTTTCGCCTCGGCAATTAGTGCAGGACCTCAAAACACACTGGCTGGAGCGCTCCCCCGCGCTGCTGGCAGAAAAGAAGGCCAAAGCCAAAGCGGCTAAGGCCGGCGGCGAGGTTGCCCCTGTGGAGGAATCTGGCGACGGCACCAAAGCCCTGGTGGGTGGGATCATAACCGAAGACGTTATCTGGGCTTGCACTACCTGCCGCGCCTGTCAGGATATTTGCCCCGTATTTGTCGAGCATATCGATAAGATAGTTGATATGAGGCGCCACCTGGTGCTGGACCTGGCGCAGGTCCCCGAAACCGGCCTGGCGGTGCTGCAGTGCATCGAGGCCAGGGGACATAGCTGCAAGGGCACGACTCTCACCAGGACCGACTGGACGGCCGGCCTGGACATCAAGCAGCTATCAGAAGATCCAAATGTTGAATATGTATTCTTTGCCGGCTGCGCAGCATCGCTCGAGGAGAGGAGCACCAAGATAGCCATCGCCACGACAAAGATACTCAAGGCCGCCGGCGTTAATTTCGGCATCCTGGGCGCACAGGAGATGTGCTGCGGCGAACCGGCCAGGAGGCTGGGCAACGAGTACCTCTATCAGACGCTGGCCGCCAACAACGTTGAGCAGTTCAAGGGCTACAACATCAAGAAGATAATCACCATGTGCCCGCACTGCTTCAACACCCTCAAGAACGAGTACCCGCAGTTTGGCGGTAACTTTGAGATAATCCACCACAGCACCTTTATCTCCCAGCTTATCAGCGAGGGCAAGATCAAGCCCACGGCTATGAAGGAAAACAGGATCACCTACCATGACTCCTGCTATCTCGGCAGACATAACGACATATACAACCCGCAGCGCCACGTGTTGCAGGCAATCAACAAGCTGCCGCTGCTTGAGATGGAGCGTTCGCACAACAACGGTTTCTGCTGCGGCGCCGGCGGAGGGCGTTTCTGGATGGAGGAGCGCATCGGCAAGCGTATCAGCGAGGTGCGCATCGAGCAGGTCATGGAAACAGCTTTGTTCAAACGCCAATAAAAGGGGCCGGTACGCAGCGCGTGCCGGCCCCTTTACTATTTACATTGTCGATATATGGAACAAAGTCAAAGCTTTGAGCTAAAATGGAAAAGGAAGCCTGAGCGGAGAGAAGTTCATTAGAAGGATACCAGGAGAAAGAGGATGGTAAAGCGATTTGGCAAGTTAATAACTGCGTCATTTATCATAATGGCGATAGGTTTAGTTACATTCCTGCTGGTAATACCTTTATATGGGTATTTTGGTATAGATACCGACATAATAGGGTTACTTATCTTGGATATTGGCCTTGTGATTTGCATCATAGGGATTATCCGCTGGAAAAAACTGCACGGATTCAAGTTGGTTATATTAATAGTGCTTGCTTCAGTCCTCAGTATCCCAATACTGATGATGGTTGTGTCGCTAATTTACTATCTTATATCTGGAAGACCTCTGGGAGATTGAGTAGAATTGCAGAAAAAGAGTTTGGCTCCTCGGGTAGGATTCGAACCTACGACCTAGCGGTTAACAGCCGCCCGCTCTACCGTTGAGCTACCGAGGAAAGTACTCATCCTGAGATGTTTACCCGTGTTTCACGGCGCAAACGAGATATTATAACACCACCTCTCCGGCGAGAGCAAAAATCAGTCATTTCGGGGGACGGTCCGTCAGTTTTGAGTATATGTCTTTCACCTGCTGCATGGTCTCCTCCAGCGTCCCGTCGTTGTTGACCACGTAATCGGCGTACCCGGTCTTCTCGCTTACAGGCAGCTGCGTCCTTATCCTGCTGCGTGCGTCTTCCCCGGGCACACCCCTCGCAATCAACCGCTTGAGTTGGACCTCCGGTGAAGCGAAAACGACGATTATCTTGTCCACCAGCAGGCGCGCAATCTCCGGCCCCGCCTCCAGCAGCAGGGGAACGTCCTTGATAATCAACCCGCCGGGGTCAACCAGTTTTCTTTCCTCGACCAGCCGCTGGTCCTCCTCAAGCACCGCCGGGTGAACGATGGAGTTCAGTTTCTGCAATTTGACCGCGTCACTGAATACTATCCCGGCCAGCGCCTGCCTGTTTATACGGCGGTCGGCGTTTAACACGGCGCTGCCGAAGTAGTCAGCAATTGCCTGCCAGGCCGGTTTGCCGGGCTCAACCACTTCCCGCGATAGCTTATCGTGGTCTATAACGAAGGCGCCCATTTCCGCGAACATACGCGCAACGGTGCTCTTGCCCGTACCTATGGTGCCCGTAACCCCGGCCATAATCATCGGTGGTTATTTCCTGCCGAGCCGCAGAACCTGCCTGCTCTTAGTTCGGCCATCAACTCCCCTTCATTGCGTATGTCTTTCTCAAAAATGGTGAGGCATTTGCCCATTTCATCTAAAAAATGGGCGTCGCTGCCGCCGGAAGTTTGGAACCCCAGTTTATCGGCAAGCTGGCAGGCGAAGATATTGTTGCCCTCCATATTGCGTCCGTTGAAACCCTCGAGGGCATCCACCTTATCGAATACGGGACGCTGGAGCACCAGGTCGGCTGCCGGCTGGAAGTCGGTGATGGCATGGCAGGGATAGCCGCGGAAGGGATGCGCGGCGATCATGAAGGCGTCCGACTCCACGCATAGTCCGCGCAGCGTATCTATATCTATGACAGTGGTGAAATTGATATTGAGGCCGAAGACCAGTATCTCGCCGCCTTCCTTTATCATCACCTCAACCCCGCGGAACACCGGAAAATCATACTTTTTGCTGAGTTCCTCGATATCGGGCAGCCCCCAGGCGCGGTCGTGCTCTGTGAAGCATACGCCGTCCAGGCCCAGTTCCCGCGCCCTAATAATAGCCGCCTCGGGATCCAGTCTGCTGTCGGGGGACAGCCTGTTTGTATGTATATGAAGGTCAACTTTCAATCTGCGTACTCACCAGGATATTGTGATGCTGGATGTCTGGGAGGAGGATATGCCTTTCCGGCAGCACTTGCCTGAATTGACTTGCAGGCGAATTATAGCAGCACTTGTGAAATTTGACTACCGATCCCGCCTTGACTATTATTGCAGTATTCATGGAGGTGTTGTGATGTCCGGGCAAAAAGTGATCGTTACCGCTGCCTTAACCGGGTCCGCTCATTTTCCAAGTATGTCTCCCTACCTGCCGCTGACTCCTGACCAGATTATTGAGGAGGGCATCAGGGCCGCGGATGCAGGGGCGGCTATACTGCATATACATGTCAGGAACCCGGAAAACGGTATGCCGACCCCCGATGTCGAGATATTCCGCGAGGTGCTGACAGGCATCAAGGCAGGTTCAGACGCGGTCATCTGCCTGAGCACGGGCGGTGGTATGGGCATGAGCACGGAGCAGAGGGCCTCACCTGTTACAACCTTCAGGCCGGAGATCGCATCACTCAATTTCGGATCGATGAACTTCTCGGTTTTTCACGTGGCCGAAAAGATCAGGGACTGGAAGTATCCCTGGGAAAAGCTTGGCATGCTGGCCAGCGAGGATTATATATTTCCTAACACATACAAAACGCTGCGCGAGTTCCTGTCGTTGTTTGCCGCCAGTGACACCAAGCCCGAGGTGGAGATCTACGACCTGGGCATGGTTAATAACCTCGCATTCATGATGGGGCGGGGACACCTCAAGCCGCCCGTGCACATCCAGTTCGTAACCGGCACGCTGGGTGGCGTGCCGTCAACGGTCAACAGCTTGGTTACCCTGGTGAACGCGGCTAAGGACGCCCTGGGGGCGGGCAACTTCACCTGGTCGGCCATAGGCGCAGGAAGGTTCCAGATGCCCATCTGCTCCGTAGCGCTGGCCATGGGCGGTCATGTCAGGGTCGGCCTGGAAGATAACCTCTACCTGAGCAAAGGAGTGCTGGCTAAAAGCAATGCCGAACTCGTGGAGAAGATTGTTCGTATCATGAGGGAACTGGGCCTGGAGCCTGCCAGCCCGGATGAGGCCAGGGCCATCCTGGGGTTGAAGGGGTTGGGCAAGGTCAGCTACTGATACCCGGCCACGGGCGGGACGGGCCATGATAAATTGAAATTTAAATAAATAATCTATAAAGTGTAGAGGGGTTATAAAGCCCCTCTACTTTTTTACCAGGAGGAACCGATGCCAGCATACCGCGATCTTATATATGATGTGAAGGGGCACGTTGCCGTGATTACGCTCAACCGGCCGGATGCTCTGAACGCCTGGCACAGGGGTATGAATGAGGAGCTCAGGCAGGCCGCCACGGAGATTGATAACGATCCCAACGTCAGGGTTGTGATCATCACCGGGGCCGGCGAGAAGTCATTCAGCTCCGGCATAGATCTCAAGAAAATAGCCTCGGGCGAGCTTTTTATAACCGGCCCCGGCATACGTGATTACTATGACGGAATCCGCAAGCTGCGCGAAGTCTTCAGCATGTATGAGAAGCTGGCTGTGCCGGTGATCGCCGCCATAAACGGCTATTGCCTGGGTGGCGGGCTCGAACTTGCCCTGGCCTGCGACGTCAGGTTGGCGGTTGAGTCCTCGGTTTTTTCCCTGCCGGAGGTACAGCTGGGAATTATCCCCGACCTGGGGGGATGCCAGCGTTTGCCCAGGGCTGTGGGTATCGGCAAAGCCAAGGAGCTTATTTACACGGGGAAAAGGATAGACGCCGCGGAGGCGCTGCGCATAGGCCTTATACAGCACGTATACCCCCGTGAAAAGCTCATGGAGGAAGCGTTTAAAATGGCCAATCAGATAGCCGGCTACAACCCGGTGGTGGTGCAGGCGGCAAAACGGGCCTGCAATGTGGCCATGTCATATCCACTGGAAATCGGTCTGAACTTTGAAACCACCTCTTCGGCATTCACTATGAACGATACAAAGCACGGGCCGCGTCCCTTCCCCATAAAATAAATGTTGCAAGGGCAGTACAAGGAGCGAATATGGCCAGTGTCGTGGCGGTCTGCATGAGCTCTGCAAAAGGCGTCAGCAAGCTGCCGGTTGCATCCGCGGTCTTCAAGGTCGGCATAGGCATGGAGGGCGACGCCCACGCCGGCGGCGATGCAGTCCGGGAAGTTAGCCTGCTGGCCATGGAAAGCATCGGCAAGATGGACGGTGGCGGCCGCGAGTTCAAGCCCGGGGACTTTGCGGAAAATATTACCACCAGCGGCATTGTGCTTGCGTCTTTGCCGGTCGGCACGCGCCTGCAGGCAGGAGGCGAGGTTATTCTCGAGATCACCCAGATCGGCAAGAAATGCCATAGCGGGTGTGCCATTTTTAAAGAGGTCGGGAACTGCGTCATGCCCAAAGAAGGGGTATTTGCCAGGGTCATAACGGG
>JAPLHM010000105.1 GCA_026389635.1 Chloroflexota bacterium
ATCCGCAACAGGTTGATCGGTTCCGGGCGCATTGGAGGCAAGGCGGCCGGCATGCTGCTTTCACGGCGCATCCTGCAAACAGGGCAGAGCAAGTATGATTTCGCGCAGATACTGGAGGCGCACGACTCTTTCTACATCGGCTCGGATGTTTTCTTCACCTTCCTGGTCAAGAACAACCTCTTCCAGTTGCGTATGCAGCTCACCCGTGATTCACAGATAACGCACGAGGAATTTGAGGGGGTAGAGCGCCGCTTCCTGGAAGGGCAGTTCACCACGGAGATTATAGATCAGTTCAGCGATATGCTGGATTACTTCGGCCAGGCGCCAATCATCGTGCGATCCAGCAGCCTGCTCGAGGACAGGTTCGGCAATGCCTTCGCCGGCAAGTACCGCAGCGAGTTCTGTGCCAACCAGGGCAGCCCCGAGCAGCGCATGCAGGCCTTTCTGCACGCTGTCAAGCTGGTCTATGCCAGCGCTATCAACCCCGACGCTCTCTCCTACAGGCACAAGCAGGGCCTGGGTGAAAACGACGAGCAAATGGCAATACTGGTGCAGCGCGTCTCCGGTATGCCTTACAAGCAATATTTCTTCCCGCCGCTGGCCGGCGTGGCCTTCTCGCGCAACCTCTATGCTTGGTCCAACAGGATCGACCCAACCAAGGGCATGATCCGGCTGGTCTTTGGACTGGGCACGCATGCCGTCAACCGTGTGGGTGGGGACTATACCCGCATTGTGGCCGTCAGTCATCCACAGCTAAGGCCGGAGGCTGGCACCAAGATCATTAAATATTCACAGCATTCAGCCGATGTGCTGGATATCAGCAGAAACAGCTTTGAATCGGTCCCCATCGCTGAACTGCTGGTGGGATGTGATTATCCCGACCTTAATTTAATAGCTTCACTGGTGGTGGACGGCTATCCACAGGAGATGATAAGCGCCTGCCCGCGCGGACAGGCCGACCACCTGGTGCTGACCTTCAATAAATTTGTGAATAAGACGCAGTTCATCAAATACATGGACACCATGCTAGCCCGGCTGGAGCAGGCCTACCAACAGCCAGTGGACACCGAATTTACGGCGCGCATAGATCCCGACGGAAACATCAAGATCAACCTTCTGCAGTGCCGTTCACTCCGCTTACCCGGTACCGCAGGGCACGTGGAATTCCCCGAGCATATAGCTTCCGACCGGGTGCTGTTTACCTCCAGCCGATTCATCAGTGGCGGGGCGGTCCACAATATTAAATACATCCTCTATATCGACCCCGATAAATATGCGGCGATTGAGTCTGAAGAGGTCAAGAGGTCGCTGGGACGGATAGTAGGCCGCATTAACCGTAACCCTGCCATAGCTGGCGGCAAAGTAATCATGATGGGTCCCGGCCGCTGGGGCAGCAGCAATATCAATCTGGGTGTCAACGTGGGATATGCGGATATAGATAACACCTCGGTGCTGGTGGAGATGGCACGGGAGGATAAGGGACATGTTCCAGAGGTTTCCTATGGAACCCACTTCTTCCAGGACCTGGTGGAATCGGGCATTATGTACCTGCCGGTCTATCCCTCCGACCCCGAATCAAAGTTCAATGAGAAGTTTTTTAACAGCCCAACGAACATGTTGCACGAGATCGTTCCGGATGTAGCCGAATTCGCTGAGATCATACACCTTATTGACGTTACACGCAGCCCAACAGGCCTATACGCGCATATACTGGCCGACCCCTCGGCTCATAAGGCGCTCTGCTTCCTCGATATCTGCTGCACATAGTATTGGGGTTTTACTTTGGTTAGCAGTTTACTGCAGTCCCTGTCCAGAATCCAACAGTAAAATGGCTGTTGACAGCCCCTCTCGTTTTTGTTATCATACGGCAATAGGTTTCCGCTAACCGTTATAAAATGACTTTTGAAACGCAGGATGTAGAAAGAAAGACCTATTCCATCCTCAAGGTATTGGCCGGGGAGGAGGAGCCGATGGGATCCATCGTCATTGCCCGCATGCTCAAGGACCTGGGCATCGACCTGGGCGATAGGGCGGTGCGCTACCACCTCAAGATGATGGATGAGCAGGGTTTGACACGGTTAGCAGGCCGCCGTGACGGCCGTGTCATCACGAAACTGGGACAGAAGGAGC
>JAPLHM010000095.1 GCA_026389635.1 Chloroflexota bacterium
TCGTCAGACCTGTTAAAAACAAGGCAAACCGACACTCCCGGGAATACCTCCTTGCTCACCGCCCAATCCTCACCGATCCCGGGGCTTTCCCGGCGGCCGCCAATAAAAGCAGCCAGCGCTTCAACATCTGTAACATATTCAAGGGGTGCGGCCCGCACCTTCAGTGCACCCTTCACCTGCAACTGGTGCGGGCTGGTCTTGCCCTCTATATCGGCCAGGCCGAACAGCCTGTTATCTTTTTCTATCATGCCGGTTACAGACTATTTAAGATTCAACACATTATCATCAAAAGCCGGTGGCTTGATAATCTACGGGATATGAAGCTCTACCTGACCTTCAGCCGGAAGAGTATCTCCTGCACTGCCCGGCGGAAGCTCGAATCAAGCGGCAACGATGTAAGCGGTTTGCCTTTCAGGTCCAGATCGGAGATATGGGCGTCCTCCGGTATGGTGGCAAAAAGCATCAGTCCCGACTTATCCACAGCCTCCTTGAATTCCGCTGGCAGGGCGTTGCGCAGACGGTTCACCACCAGCAGTACACTGCCCTTAATATTGGTTCGTATCTCCCCGCTGAGCTGTTGAAGGCGAATACAGGTGTTGAGCCCGCGCATAGTGGGGTCGGTCACAGCCAGCAGGAAATCGATATCCTGGGTCGTCTGCCGGCTGATATGCTCCAGCCCGGCCTCGCAGTCCATGACCACGTAGTCGTAACTTTTTGCCAGCTTGTCGATGGAGAAGCGTATCATATGGTTGGCGGCGCAGTAGCAGCCCGGCCCTTCAGGGCGCCCCATGGCCAGCAGGTCGAACCTGTCGGTCTCGACCAGCGATTCGTGTATGCGCGCTTCCAATATCTCCTGCTTGGAGACATCCATCCTCAAACGTCCGTCCTTTATATCGTCTTTCATCTTCTCGCGCGTCCTGCCTACCGTATTTTGCACGTCCACTCCCAGGGCATCGTTGAGGTTGGTGCTGGGATCGGCGTCAACCGCCAGTACTGCACCCTTATTGGACAGGAAATCGACCAGTATGGCCGAGATGGCGGTTTTGCCCACACCGCCCTTTCCTGCAACAGTGATAACTATGGTCATGCTTCACGGCTCCTTTGTGCCCTGCCTGGTGCACCGGTCCGCTGGTACGAGGTTGACCGGTGACAGCCTGATGACAGCATTATACTCCGCGGGGCAGACCAGCTCACAACTGCCGCATTTGGTGCATTTGAGCTGGTCAACCACCTTAAGCCCTTTGTCGTCGCTGAAGACGGCCTCGGCCGGGCAGGCCAGCACGCACTGGTCGCAGCCCTTATGGCATTTCTCAGGCAGGATATAGTAGGCAATTAGATCCTTGCAGACGCGCGCCGGGCAGCGCTGTTCCAGCACGTGGGCTTCGTACTCATCGCGGAAGTAACGCAGCGTGGTGAGCACCGGGTTGGACGCCGTCCTGCCGAGGCCGCAGAGCGAGCCTTCCTTAATATCCGCTGCCATCCCGCGCAGGTCTTCCACTGTCGTGAGTGACCCCTTGCCGCGCGTTATATCATCAAGCATAGAGTGCATGTGGTATGTGCCGATGCGACACTGGGTGCATTTGCCGCAGGACTCCTGCCTGCTGAAATCTACGAAAAACTTGGCTGTATCGACCATGCAGTTGTCCTCGTCCATGACGATAACGCCGCCCGAGCCCATGATTGCGCCGGCGCCCTTCAGTGAGTCGAAGTCTATGGGGGTATCCAGCAGGCCTTCGGGAAGGCAGCCTCCCGACGGTCCGCCGATCTGCACGGCCTTGAATTGCTTTCCCTTCTTTATCCCGCCGCCTATATCGTAGACCAGCGTGCGCAGGGAGGCGCCCATGGGCACCTCCGCCAGCCCGGCATTCTCCAGCTTGCCCGCCAGCGCGAAAAGCGCCGTGCCCGGGCTCTCCCTGGTACCTGTGTCATGGAACCAGCGCCATCCCTTTTGTAAAATTATGGGAACGTATGCCAGCGTTTTAACATTGTTGACTAATGTCGGCTTCCCCCGCAGTCCGGCCTGTGCAGGATAAGGCGGCCGCTGCTCCGGCCAGGAGCGCCTGCCCTCCATGGCCGCTATCATGGCCGTTTCCTCGCCCGAGACAAATGCGCCTGCGCCTCTGATTATCTCGATTGTGAAGCTGAAACTCGAACCCAGGATGTGCATGCCCAACAGGCCTTTCCCCCCCGCCTGGTCGAGCGCTATGCTAATTCTCTCGATGGCCAGCGGGTATTCCTCCCTGATATAGATATATCCCTGTTTCGCCCCGACAGTGTACCCTGCGATAATCATTCCCTCGAGGACGGTGTGAGGGTCGCTCTCCAGCAGGACACGGTCCATGAAAGCCCCGGGGTCGCCCTCATCGGCGTTACAGATAACGTACTTAGTTTTGCCTTTAGCTTTCAAGCATGCCGCCCACTTGGCTGCCGTGGGGAACCCGGCCCCGCCGCGGCCACGCAGTCCCGACCTTTTAATCTCATTTATAATCTGAGCCGGCTTCGTCTCCAAGGCTCCAGCCAGGCCCGCATAACCGCCGCAGGCAATATAATGGTCGATATCCAGCGGCGAATTATAGCCGCAGTTGCGCAGCAGCACCCTCGACTGGTGACTGAACAGTTCAAGCTCCGGGATGTATACTGCCTCATCACCACCGCCCGCCAGCGTGCCAAGGGCCAGCTCCAGGCAGGGGTCATCGCCCAGAACGTATCCTTCAACAAGCTGCGGTACCATCTGCGCAGTGACATGATGATAACAGACGGAGAAACCGCCCGGCTTTACGATGACCACCAGCGGCTCGTGGGAACACAATCCCATGCAGCCGGCCTCCGAGACCTGTGCCTCCCCCCCCAGCCTGTCAATTTCGCGCCTGAAAGCCTCAAGGACGGCCATCGAGCCGGCGGCACGACCGCAGGTAGCCGTGCCCACAAGGACATGGACAATTCCGCCTGAGTACAACGCTTCCCATTTCTCCCGGGAGCGACTGCGGATTTCGCCGTATGTCATGACAGATCCGTGTTCCCCGTCCCATCCTGTGAGCATACAGCCCTGACTACCACCAGCACCTCCTCCACCTTCGGAGGCGTCATCCCCGCATAAACATCTTTGCCGATAGTTACCACAGGGGCCAGCGCGCAGCAGCCGATGCAGGCGACCCTTTCCAGGCTGAACTCCCGGTCTTCGCTTGTCCCACCCACTTCGATCTTGAGTTCACGGGCCATTGCCTCAAGTACAAGCTGGCCCCCCGACAGGTGGCAGGCCGTACCCATGCAGACCCTGACCGGCTTCCTGCCCGGCGGGATGAAGCGGAACTGGTTATAGAAGGTAGCCACGCCCCAGACCGTAGCCGAAGACATATTCAGGAATTTTGCCACCTCAAGCATGGCCTCAATGCAAAGATAACCCTCCCGGGATTGTATGTCCTGGAGGATATCGATGAGGTGGAGGGGCTGGCGGCGGGAGCACGTAAGGGTCGAGGAAAGATCCGATTCCTTTCTACTCATGATTGCTTCTGCACTGATCAGTTTGCTTTGTCACTACGTCCCTCGCAACATTACGGTTCCCCTTTCCAGCTTTTGACCAGCCCTGGCAGGTAGGCAGGTATCTCGTTGGCGTCACCCGGGCCCACGATTATCTGCCAGTCGGGCAGGGCCTCGGTAAGCTCGTTGCGTATGCGGGCGACCTTGCCGGGGATGACCAGCCACCTATGCTTGACCATTCCTTCGATGCCGCACTTCTTTATGAAGGGGGCGATGCTGTCGCCGCTGAACTTGCCGGCCGCCCAGGCGGTGAGTCCGCCCAGCCCTCCTGTCTCCTTGACGCATAGCCAGGAGGGCACCTTGCTGGCCTCGACCTCCGAGGCTACGATGAAATATGTCAGCGCCCAGTTGGTCGTTATGAGCACGGGCGAAGAGGCATCGGGGTCATTGATGGGGTAAACCTTCTCCTCCATTGACATGGGCATGCGGGGATCGGTATATATATTCAGCCTCTGCACCAGCAGCGGCAACAGTGTGTGCTCATCGATATCCGAGAGCACGATGATGCCTGCGTACTTAGAGATGAACATGGATGCCAGCAGCATCTGTTGCCTCTTACCTGTAGCCATGAAGCAGGGGAACGCAACTGTGGGATAGCCCAGCGGCCTGAAGCCCTGCCTGAGCGCGGCACGGCGGATAAGGGTCTGGTCGCGCAGGGCCGACTGCATGTCCTTTGATCCAGGGTCCAGCAGGACGTCCTCTATGCCGGCTTCCTTGAGGCGCGCCGTGAGGTGCACCAACGATTCAACACCGGCAGCCCTGGCGGCCACAGGCGCCGGCCTGGCCTTCACGGCGCTGACAACCTTATCCAGGTTATGCGCCGTTACAGGGTAAAGCAGCGGCTTCCTGTCCGCGCACTGTTCATGCGCAGCCATCAGCACATCCGTGTCCTCAGAGATCAACATCAGGGGACAGTCTGCCGCGGAGAGTGCCTTTTTTACCAGCGCCCCGTATTTCGCAGGGTCGCCCGATTTATTTTGCAGAGCCAGAAGGTCGGCCTTCAGTGTCTTGCCAACCCAGCTGAACTTCAGTTCCTTCAGCTTCCTTATCTTGTCCTCGACCGCTTCAACAGGTTCATCGTCGGCAATGAGCACGGCTATACCCGGCTGATGCACGAAAGTCTTCTCGTGGCGGTAGAGCACGGTTTCATCGCCCACCACCAGCGCATCCGCACCCGTGCCGATGGTGACCGACCGGATCGGCGGGGCCAGCGCGTCCTCGAGTTCGCTCCTGACTTCAGGCGAAATATAAGGACATTTCTCAATGGCGATGCCGCCTGATGCCAGCTTCATGGCGAAGGCGAAGCAGGTGGGCAGGCCGCACTCCCTGCAGTTCTTCTTGCCGCCCTCGGGCAGGCGCTTGACTATATCCGTACCTTTGATTGCCAGCTTATTCTCCTTCCATTATCCACAATGACAGAAAAATATTACACGGGTAGTTTTACCTCGCCTTTAACCCAGGGATGGCCGGCGCGGTCGAGGAAGGTAACCAGCTCATCGACATTAGTTACATCGTTCTCCGTGGCAATTTTCCCGTGCAGGTCCATTGGGCAGGCGTCCTTGTAAGCCTCCTGGACGGCCTTCGGCATCCACACTATGCGGTACCAGCCGCCATCTGCCTTGAGGAAGCTGGGGGAGCGCAGGTACTCCAGTGCGATGCCCAGGAAGCCCTCCACCTGCCGTCCCCCGCTGGTGTCCCCGGCCAGGGCAGTGAAGGGCGACCCGATCACCGTGTCGCCCTCGAAATCGCGGTTCACGATGCCGAAGGCATCCGCCTCGGGTATATAAAAGCAGATGGCCTGGAAGCAGCCGCAGGACGTGTGCGGGTAGCCGAAGGCGCTGTGCAGGAAGACCTTATCGTAGGCGCCCATGGACTTATCCAGCGCCAGCTTATCGGCGCCCCGGTACTCTCCCCTCACCTGGTCGATGATATCGCCCTTGGGCACGGCCTGGATGGGCCCCTCGGGGTCCATCTGATAGGCTGCCTTGCCGTCGAACCAGTTGATAGCGCCGCAGTTGGCGATGCGCTCGGGCGTGATGCAGCAGATATGAGTGGGGGCGAAGCTCTGACAGAGAGCGCAGCTGTAAAACTCCTCAACGTCGGCCTCGCGCAGGCCACGTATCTTCTCGTCACGGGCACGGTACACTTTCATGGCCTCAGGCAATAATTCCTCGATCCTGGCCGGGTCAGTGATGAAGGTGACCTGTATCTTTTCGATGATATCTATCTCCGATGTGTATAGGAATATCAAGATCTCACCCAGCGTCCTGAGGGATTTCAACCCCCTGGCAAAGGATGCTTTATGCAACCGCATCCAGACGTCCTGCCTCTGGTTCATATGGTAAAAGCCGTCGATATAGTTCAGGTAAAGGTGCAGACGCCGCTCCAGGACAGGCTCGATGTCCTTCTCCAGGCGGCTGCCGGCGACGTCCACCAACAGGGCGATGGGCTGGGTGCTGCCCTCGGCGATATCAGGGATGTCCGGTCCAATTATCTCCACCTTCTCGTGAACAACTTCACCAGGCGCCCTGATGGAAACCAGCTCGAACCTGGTTTTCACGTTGGGGCCGCCGAGCTCCACGCGCATATCGGCCTTGCGGATGACCTCTCCCTCGTACTGGGGCCCGATATCAACCGGGAATGTTCCGTCAGCCATAACGCACCCGCCTTATCTCAATAATCAACTGCGCCATTTGACCGAATATTATATCCGCATAAACCGGGCATACCCTAATCGAATCCCGCATCAATGCACTACCTCATCGAGCGTTACCTGCGAGGAGTAGGTGCCGACCAGGGTGGGCAGCGACAGCACGAGTTTATCCTTCCAGCCGGCATCGTTTAGATGTGCCTGCAACTCCTTCTTGAAGAAAATAGGTATGTCCGAGACTTTCCTGACAAACAGGTGCACATCCTCCGGCAGCTTCCCGAAATACTGTTTGTGCAATCCTATGTAGTGAGTGAGCTTGGTGGCCCTGCCCTGCGGGGTATCGTTCCTGCGCATGCACAGTTTGGCCAATGCTACAATTACGGAACCTTTGTCGGCCAGCAGGTTGATGAGGTGTTCGGGTGAGGGTTCCCCGGTATCCACAACCCTCTTTTCGCGCCCGTCCATTACACTCCAGTCTGTATCGCCGGGCCTGCTTAGATAGAGACGGCCGTACTTGATGCAGTTAGGGCCTACGATTACGGGTATACCCAGCCGGTTGCAGCCTGTGGCCAGGGCCAGTTCCTCTTCTCCACAGGCGCCCCAGGCCAGTGCGCAGGCGCCGACACGGTTGAGTATATAATCTGCAACCACCTCGTAATTGGCCCGCAATGGCAGGGCGGCAAAGACACTGACTATTTTTATAGCTGCGCCGCTGATATGGGCTGCAGAGACGCCGGAGCCCATATTTATCACACCGCCGGCATCGAAATCTGGCGGATACCTCTCATAAATGGACTTCCCCTCAGCGTCCGTTTTGAGGGCGGCCGCAATAGCCGAATCCCCTGCCAGCACGACCACGTACTTGCGTTTGGCGAACTCCTCGGCGATATCGGCTATATCATCGGGCGAACCCGGGTAGTTTGATCCTCCCACGATGGCGATAACCCCGGGGATGGTTCCCAAAACCAGCGGTGCACCGGCCTTCCTTATCTCGGTATCCATGATGGGGCCGCGTCCTACCCGCATCCTGCCGGCCACACCGTGCACAGCATCATCCCGAGGCGCCTCCCTGACACGGGACGGCGACAGCTTAATGGCGGCTTCCACAGCCACGGCAGCGGCCTTGGTGGGGTCGCTCAGCAATATGCCATTCCCCCGCTGCAGTTCAATCAATATCTCTTCGGTATTCCCGGCCGACAGGTCTTCCAGGCCATAAGCGGCTCCCGCATCGGTGGCGATAAAAGCCGCCCCCTTTGCCAGCGTTTCGGCTGCAATATCTGTCAAGAAGCTGCCTCCACCGCACATCACGACGTCCGCACTGCCGCTGCGCAGGAAAAAGGGCAGACTCGAGAGTGTTCCCGCTATTTTTACCGTGGGGCAGTAACGCACCAGGTCATGGGCAACCGGGCCAATGCCGGCGACCTCTATCTTGCCCTCCAGGCCGCTGTGCCTCAGGTAATCTACCAGGCAAATTGCTGAAATGGTGTCGTTGCCTGCTATGAGGATGACCGGTTTCTGCGTGTCCACCGTTGCCCATCCTACATCAACCAGCGCGGTATCTGCTTTAGAAGAGGGAAACGTAAAGCCCGAACTGGCAGCCAGACATTGTGCCTCCATCACGACATGTGTGAGCATAGAAGCATGCATAGCCTTCGACTCCAAATCCAAAATCGAAGCTTCGCCGCCCATGTTGCCAGAGGCCAGCAGCAAGGCAAGCTGACCTTCTACGTAACATAATGTCCTTTCCAGGTCGCCCAGCACGTCCGGCTTTAAGCCCAGTACCGTCCTGATGTGCGGGGCTTCGATACCGACCGTATCACCCAAATCCACCGGCAACTCACGGCCTTTAACCTCCACAAGGTAATCTATAATCCTGCGCGCGCCGGCCAGTGTGCCCGCCAGCCCCTGGCAACAGGTCCGCAGCGTAAGCCGGGCCTGCATCGCCGCCGCGTCGATATGGCAGGCACCCCTGCCCCCTTCTGAGAGGTCGCATTCCCCGTACGTGCAGTTGGTGCACTTGTCTGTAACCGGGACGTAGAAGGGTTTCCAGGTCTGTAGCAGCCGCCGGTCCCAATTCCTCAGGTCCAACATGCCGGGCAGCGGGGTGTGCCCGACCGGCTCCCAGCTATCTGCGGCACGGATAAAGTCCCGTGCCTCCCTGTTCTGCCTCTCATTCCTTGCCACGGCAGCCTCCTATAATTTGCCTTCGATGGCTTCCTTGAGCAACCTGCAATTATCGGGATGTCTCAGCACCAGGATGTCGGCGCCTGCCAGCAGCAGGTTCATGGCAGTGATGCTCTCCCAGAGCATGCCCTGCTCGCCGTCCGACTTGGCCTGGTTGGTCTTCCAGCACTCACGGCCCAGGTCAGCTATAACCGGCATCTGCATGGCTATGTCCCCGTACACCACGCCGACCTGCCGTGTGCGTTCCATGATGGTGAAACTGTATTCCATACCATAGCCAAGCGCAGAGCTCAGCGGGTCGATGACTATCCTCTCCGGCGTGAGGTGCTTTAGCAGCTTCACATTGAGTTCCTTCTCAAGGTTAATATCGATGGGCGTCTGGGCTATGATGCAATGCCCGTTGTCAGACACTGCCCTCAAGATGGCTTCGTAATTCTCCTTGACAGCCGGCCCTATCAGCAGGTTCTCCCCCTTACAGGTCTCCGCAACTGCAGTTAGTACCTCGACATCTTTCTTATCGTCCCCGCAGCCATAGACAATCAACGGTGAACCCAGCTCCTGCACCATCTTTTTGACCAGCGCAGCGGCCTCCGCCGCAGTCCTGTTGGCCCCTTGCGGGTCAGTGCCCTCAAGGTGCAGGCAGACCAGGTCGGCGCCCAATTCCAGGCACCTGCCGGCCCACTTCACAGGGTCGTGTACCACGTCCCTGAAAGGCTCTACTGCGGTCCCGGCCCAGCCGGCAGCCCCATTATCGTCCACCTCGAGGGCAACCACGGGCCTGTTTGCAGTATTGCCTTCGAAACGGTGCAGGGGCAATATATTGCCTCCCCCGATCCGTATGGCCTTCCCGCCCCTGCCGATGGTGACCTCCCTGATCCTGCCCGTGTATGTTTCCAGAGGCGTTTTATATTCCATAAGCCTTACCTCAACTAAGTTTCCAGCCAGGCATGAGAATACAGTGCGTCTCCCATCAGCACTCTGGCCGTTTTAACATAATCCCTTTCTCTCTCCGGCAGACTCTCAGCGTCGACCGGTTCCCCGTCCATCACCCTGTGGATAAGCACCCGGGCATCCTCTAAACCACCGCCGTTAAGCTCTACCAGTTCCGCGTCGAGCACGTCGGCGATGGCGGCATACAGGCCGTTTCTTTCCAGCATCACCATGTAGGTGCGGTTGAGGACACCGCGCAGGTGGGCCGGTGTACCGTTAGACACATTTGAAAGGCCTACCACGGATTTCACGCCCGGCAGCAGGTCCGGCAGTATCCTGATAAATTCCAGAGCTTCGCGCACCTGTTTCTGGTCGGCACTGACCGGCAATATGATCGGGTCCACCCAGATGTCCTCATTATCTATGCCTATGCTGTTGGCATAAGCCACAGTCTCCATAATGCTTTCAACCCTGGATTCGACATCGGGCGGGCAGCCCAGGTCTGTAATAACGGAGATAACGACCTGCGCATCATATTTTATGGCCAGGGGCATCATGTTTTCCCTGCTCTCCAACTTGCCCGACGCCGAGTTTAAAAGCGCCCTCTTGCGACATAATTTCAGCCCTGCTTCCATGGCTAAAGGGTTCATTGTATCCAGTGATATTGGCAGGTCGGCGACGTCCTGGACCGTTGCCACCAGCCACGAAGCCACCTCGTTAGGTTCCCTGCGGGCGGGTCCCAGATTGAGATCGAGATAGTCAGCCCCGGCTTGAGCCTGCGCCCTGGCCAGTGCCTGTATGGGCGCAGCTTCCCTGTTTAGCACGGCATCGCCGACTGCCTTCGAGATGATATGGATGTTTTCGCCTATTAAAATCATGGTATATGCGATGAAAGTAAAATCATGTGAATTCTAACATCGATTGTATAAATACGGCAAGGAGATGACTGTGGAGATGACTGGCCGGGAAGGTTCACAATGGCGTATAATTGGGGCATGCCGGGGACTGAAAAAATCATCATTTACTGCGATGGCGCCTGCTCGGGCAACCAATACCGCTGCAACACAGGCGGATGGGGCGCTATTCTCCAACGCGGCGACCTGTTGAAGGAGATCCACGGCGGGGAGCTTGACACTACCAACCAGCGCATGGAGCTTACCGCCTGCATCATGGCCCTGGAGCGGCTAAAATCGGGCAAGTACGTTGTCGAGGTTTACACAGACAGCGCCTACCTTGTGAGCTGTATAAATGATAAATGGTATACCACCTGGCAGAAGAACGGTTGGAAGAACTCCGATAAAAAGCCTGTTGTGAACCGCGACCTATGGGAGAAACTGCTCGCGCTTCTATCCTTATATAAGGTAGTTTTTATCAAGGTGGCCGGTCATTCCGGGAATAAGCTGAATGAGCGGGCCGACGAACTGGCCCGGCAGGGCATAGAGAAGGCAAATAAATCACGCTGAACTGATGCATTCCCCCTCAAAATATGCTATAATATCTCTTGAAATTGCAAGTCCTTGTGTGCTCCGATTGAGCAAACACAATATGTTGTGATGCTTATCTTGATACCTCGCTTACCGGCGGGCTTTGGACGGGCGACATTCAGTACAAGAGATAAACCATGACCCCTGAACAGATCAACGGATCCAACAACGGCGAATACACCGCTGAGAATATCCGTGTCCTGGACGGACTGGAAGCGGTGCGCATGCGGCCAGGCATGTACATCGGCGACACCGGTAAGGACGGCCTTCACCACCTGGTCTACGAGATAGTTTACAATAGCATTGACGAGGCAATGGCCGGCTTCTGCGACAGGATACAGGTCACCATCAATGCAGACAACTCCGTAACGGTCTCTGACAACGGCAGGGGAATCCCTGTTGATATACATCCCGAAAAGGGCATCTCGGCCCTGGAGGTGGTGATGACAACCCTGCATGCCGGCGGCAAGTTCGGCGACGGAGCTTACAGCGTCTCCTCCGGCCTGCACGGTGTCGGTGCATCGGTGGTCAGCGCCCTTTCTTCCTGGATGCGGGCCGATGTGAGCAGAAACGGCAAGATCTGGCGGCAGGATTACAAGGCCGGCATCCGCCAGGCCGACGTGAAGTCCGTGGGGAGGTCCGACCATACAGGAACCACCATTTCGTTCATGGCCGACGCCGAGATATTCGAGGAGATCAGCTATGATTTCAACCACCTGGCTGAACGCCTTCGTGAGCTTGCATTCCTTAACAAGGGTGTCGAGGTCAGCCTCAGGGACGAGGGCACGGACAGCGAGACCAACTATTTCTTCGAGGGTGGCATCGCCAGCCTGGTGAGGCGCATAAACAAGAACCGGCAGGTGCTCGATAAATCCATCTATATCTCCGGCAGGGTAAACAGCACCGCCGTCGAGATCGCCATCCAGTATAACG
>JAPLHM010000339.1 GCA_026389635.1 Chloroflexota bacterium
GGTCAGCGATTTGGCCAGTTTTTTAGAGACAAAGAAATAATCGAGGCGCCAGCCTATATCCTTGTCCCTGGCCTTGAAACGGTAGCTCCACCACGTGTAGTGGCCCGCGTCTTTGTCCAGGTGGCGGAACGTGTCGATGTACCCGTGATCACACAGTTTGTCCATCCAGGCGCGCTCCTTGGGGAGGAACCCCGACGTCTCGCGGTTTTGCCGGGGGCGGGCCAGGTCGATTTCCCGGTGGGCCACATTGAAATCACCGCAGATCACAATATTTTCGCCGCGGCCGGCCAGCGAATCGACGTGCTCCAGCAGGGCGTCGTAAAAGGCCAGTTTAAAGGGCAGCCGTTCGGCCATTTTATCGGCGTTGGCCGCCCCCTCTTTGCGGGCTGTAGCTACCTCTCTATGGGAATAGGCTTTGGGGAAGTAGACGTTGAAAAGCTTGAACCCCGGGTGTTCGGTCATCAGCACCCTGCCCTCGCCGTCGAACCTGGCGATGCCCAGGCCGGCGCCGGACGAGACCGGTTGCTCCCGGCTGAAGGTGGCCACGCCGCTATAGCCCTTCTTTTCGGCAAAGCTCCATGACGTGTGGTAACCCTCCGGGTTCTCGAGAGCGGCAGGTACCTGGCCCTGCTGCAGCTTCGTTTCCTGGAAGCAGATTATATCGGGTGATTCCTGTTTTAGCCATTCGAGGAAGGACAACGGTTGCTGTCCCGCCGGCGCAAGGTTGGCCTTGTCCAGCATGTTGCGTATGCTGACCACATTCCAGGAAATAAGCTTGATTTGCCCTGTCATTATCTGTTGCCGGCCGCCGCTTTCGTCCGATCACTCCTGCTTACTATTTTAATCCTTCCCGGCCCCCGCCGCAGAAGAAGCTGCACTTCGGGCAGTACCTGGAGTCCCTGGAAAGGTTGTTGCCGCAGTTGGGGCAGATGGGCTGCAGGGGCCAGCCGCAGTTGCCGCAGAAGCGGTCGTAGGGGACGCGCGGCCAGTTGCAATAGGGCTGCGGACACCTGGAACGGAGAGCGCCTATCACTCCGAGCCCCGCGTGGCCGTTAGTGCAAACCGTACTGTCCGCTGTATTTTCCTTCCAGCAAATGGGGCAGAGAAAGTTTTGCTGCATGAATACCCCTTAAATGTTCACTACTGTATGCCCGGTGTTGTGCCCGGGCAATGCGTGACTAATACCCACTGTCATCTGAACTTGGGGTCTGGGTATTTTGCTGTGTGCCTGAGCTTGCCACGGAGGTGTCGAACTGCATATCGGGGCTGAAGCCCTTGTTGCCCGCCTTATCATAGGAAACGGCGCGGTAAACGTAGGAGGTCCTTGGCAGGAGGTTGGTCAGACCCACCTCGTGGACAAGCACGCCCTGGTTGATGCCAGTCTGTGGATCGTTTTCAATCAGCGTGGTTGTATTGGCATAGGGCCAGACCCCGTATTCAACCTGCGTGCTGGAGAGTTCGCTGGTCACCCAGGATATGATGGCCCCGCTGTTTGCCCCCTCCCTTACCCTCAGCATGGATATCACCGGAGCCATGGTATCCTTGGGCGCCGCAGCCTTGGGCGCGGGACCCGTCTTGATCCAGCCGAACTGAAAGGCCAGGACGAGGAAGATGGCCATACCCACTACCAGCACTACCAGCGCTGACAGCAGTATGGGGTTGGTGTTCTGCACGATCTGCTTGAGTCTGCCGGCCAGGCCGTCCAGCATGCCTGCGGGTGAAGGGCCGCCCCCATGCACCGGGTAGGGTTTATAATCGCCGTACTGGCCATACCCGCCCTGGCCGTCCTGGTACGGGGGTTGCTGGGCCTGTGGTGGGTAGCCCTGTGGTGCATATGGCTGTTGCTGTGGCGGATATTGCTGGTACTGTTGCGGCTGCGGTGGTTGATATGGTGGCTGAACGGGGGCCGCGCCTGCGTGTAGGAGCGGGGCATGGCAGGCATGGCAGTACTGGCTGTCGATTGCGTTGCCGGCGTGGCAAGAGGGGCAGTAGGCGACAAGGGTATTCCCGCAGTGTGCGCACACCCACTGTCCGCGCAGGTTCTGTGCGCCGCATTTGGGGCAGGGAATTGTTTGTTGGTACATAAAATTGGCTATCGCTTGTATTAAAGCGTTTGAGGTTATTCTTTGGCGGTCGTGACAGTCATAGTATCGGACACGGCTTCAGGACTATCCAGGGTCTTGGATATGACGCGGTATTGATACTTGGTATCGCTATTGAGGCCTTTAATTACTACACCGTGAAAAATTGGCATCAATGGTTGGCCCGTCACAGGATCTTTCTCGATCTCTGTTTTAGCTGTGAAAGTGCCGTCTGGACCATACTCTACCTGTGATGTAGACATTTTGTCTGTCATCCAATTTACGGAGAATCCATCAAGGCCGGTTGCCAATATCTTTATACTATCCTTAGTAAAAGTCGGTGGAGTTGTATCCTTGAATCCCTGGCTGGTCTTGGTGGTGTTATCGCTGCCGAGCTTAAGTATATTCTTGAGGTAGCCCTGGCTGTAGGCCCAGTAGCCGAAACCTGCCAGTCCTAAGATGAGCAGGATGAGCAGGAACAGCAGCATGCCCTTGCCTCCGCCCTGCCGGGGTGGTTGTGCTCCCGGCGGGTATGCGCCGTGGGGAGGGGGTGGTGGAGGGTAGCCCGGCTGCGGCGGGTAGCCCGGGGGCTGTGGGGGATAGCCAGGTTGCGGCGGATATCCCGGCTGCTGAGGAGGATAGCCCGGCTGCGGCGGATATCCCGGCTGCTGCGGAGGATAGCCAGGTTGAGGAGGGTAGCCCATGGGCTGTGGCGGGTAAACTGGTTGCGGCGGGTATCCGGGTTGCGGAGGGTAGCCCGGCTGTTGCGGATAACCGGGTTGAGGCGGGTATCCCGGGGGTTGTGGAGGATAGCCCGGTTGAGGCGGGTATCCTGGCTGCTGTGGCATCCCGCCGAAGGTCATGCCGCACCTGGCGCAAAAGGTGCTGCCCGGGCCCGCCGGGGTCTGGCAATTGGGGCAGACGGTCGGCAATGGTGTGCCGCACGCGTTACAGAATTTCTGTCCGGGGGCGTTATTGGCGCCGCACCTGGGGCATCTTATCCATTGTTGCATTTCATCTCTCCATTACATCAATAACTATCTGCAAAGGAAAAACAATTCCAATAGCCGATGTTTAACCATTTGCTTGATTATACCTGCCGACAAGGTAGCTCCGGCGCGAGACCTCTTCGCCCCTGGCATTGTAGAGCACGGCCGTATCGGCAATCTCGTTATTCCAGATATTCCCCTGCCCCCAATTGAAGGAGAATCCCCCAGTCGGGCAGTGGACCTCATCTGTGAAAACCAGCACAGTTTGACCCGGGTAGAGGATGCAAGGGAGGGGCAGGCCCTGCTGACCACTGGCCGGCTTCATGGGCGTCTCGTCCAGCGGTTCCAGCGGCGCACACGACGACCACTTAACATCGCTGTTGGGCACATTAGCCGGTTTTGATTGCTGGGTGTCTGTGGAGAACCGGTTGACTTCGGACTGCGCCGGGTTCTTGGTTATAGTGTAATAACTTTCCGCTATGGACTGCTCTTCGGTCGCAGCCAGCACAGGCAGGTTGTAGGGCACGCAGGCAAAATGCGAGGGGAAGATCAAGGTCGGGTACCCCCTGGTTATATTGGTCAGGCGCCAGTCGGTGATGTCCTGGTATGTATCGCCGGTGTTCTGGATGACCACAAACTCATCCTTCTCGTAGAGGCCCGGATTGCAGCATCCGATCCTGGTGAGCGTGCCCCTGTAGTGGATAAGCTTTATCTGGACCGCTGATCCCTGTGTAGTAACTGCGGGTGGTGCAGGCTCTTCCTGTGATGGTACAGGCGCCGGGGCCTGGAGCGGAGGGGGAACTGCCGGTGCTTGCGCTGACCCGCCAGGCGGTTGGGTCTTGTCATTGCCCGCTGGCACTGGCGGCGGGAGAGTTGATGCACAGGCCGCTGCCGCCGTAAAAAGCATGATGATAACGGTCAGCAGCAGTGCCAGGCCGGCTTTTCCGCGTAGAAAATGTAGCATAGGCATAATTGAATTATATGCATTGAGGGAGAGGGATGTCCACAGCGCCGGCGCTGCCGGCGTTATAAAACGGGCAAATTACGATTGTAATGGCCCATTCACCTTGATTTTA
>JAPLHM010000227.1 GCA_026389635.1 Chloroflexota bacterium
CAACCAGGCCTTCCCCGACCAGGAGAATAAATTGGTCACGGAACCCCTGAAGGACCGCAGGGTGCTGATACTTTGCAACCACTGCGACAGTCCGCCCTGCGTGAAAGTGTGTCCCACCCAGGCAACATGGAGGCGGGACGACGGCATAGTCATGATGGACTACCACCGTTGCATCGGCTGCCGCTATTGCATGGCAGCCTGTCCCTACGGTTCACGCAGCTTCAACTGGCGCGACCCGCGCCCTTATATCAGTGTTATTGACGAGGGATATCCAACCCGCACCAAAGGCGTGGTCGAAAAGTGCAACTTCTGCGATGAGCGGCTGGCGGCCGGGTTGCAGCCCGCCTGCGTGGAAGCCTGCAGCAGCGGCGCGCTGACATTCGGTGACCTCAAACCCGGCACTGAGGTGCACAGCCTGATATCATCCCAATACAACTTACGCCGCAAGGCCGAACTGGGCACACTGCCGCAGGTCTACTATTTGCTGTAGTTACTACATTGATAGAGAACATACTGAGAGGCGGAAAAAAATACTGGCTGCTGGTAAGCGGCCTGCTAATAGTTATGGCTGCAGGCATGGCCGCCTATCTCCAGCAGTGGAATATCGGCCTAGCCGTGACCGGCTTGAGCAGGGACATCTCCTGGGGCCTTTATATTGCCAATTTCACATTCTTCGTCGGCGTGGCCGCCTCCGCCGTCATGCTCATCATCCCTTACTACCTGCATAACGGCAAGGAGTTCCGCCGCATCATCATCCTGGGCGAGTTCATGGCCGTAGCGGCCTGTTTGGTGGCCATTACCTTCATCGTGGTGGACCTTGGCCAGCCTGCCAGGCTATTCAACATCATCCTTTATCCCTCACCCAACTCGGTTATTTTCTGGGACGTGGTTGTGATCACGGGTTACCTGCTGCTCAATATCGTCCTCGGCTGGGTGGTGCTGGATGCCGAATACAAGGAGGTTGACCCTCCGGCATGGATAAAACCCGTTGCTATCATATCTATAGTGTGGGCGGTCAGCATTCACACCGTCACCGCCTTCATTTATGCAGGGCTGTCGGCACGGCTATTCTGGCTGACCACACTGCTGGCCCCGCGCTTCCTGGCCTCCGCTTTCGCCTCCGGTCCCGCCCTGCTTATACTGCTGGCACTGGCCATGAAAAAGTGGGGCAACTTTGATACGGGGGATCAGTCCATAGACAAGGTGGCCAAAATCGTGGCCTATGCCATCATCATAACCGTGTTCTTCCTGCTGATGGAGGTCTTCACCGTTTACTACAGTCAGGTGCCCGAGGCCATGGCCCATTTCCAGTACCTGCTGTTCGGGTTGGAAGGCCATTACGGCCTTGTACCCTGGGCATGGGCATCCATCCTGCTGGCCTGCACAGCAATCGTCCTGCTGGTCATTCCTTCATCGCGTAAAAACCACCGCTTTCTCGCCCTGGCCTGCGCGGCTGTCTTCATCGCCATCTGGATCGACAAGGGTCTCGGACTGGTAGTACCCGGCTTTGTCCCATCGCCTCTGGGCGAGATACCCGAGTATACGCCCACACTGCTTGAAATGCTCATAACGATGGGAGTCTGGGCAATGGGCGGCCTGATATTGACACTGCTGTTCAGGGTAGTCATGGGCATCAGGCAGGGGAAAGAATAACCTGCCGCCCTTTGACAAATGCTGCCCGTCTGAAGATAATTAGGCCACTTAAATGTACAATCCGTTAAACGCAATACCTCAGGGCAAGAGGTTGCCGGCCTTTCTCTGGCTGCTGGCCGCAACCGTAGGTATCACCGTTGTGTTCCGCCTGATCGGTCCTTTCAAGCCGACCATCGTGGACTTCGAGTTGGCCGGCAGCGTGGCCAAGTCGTCGGCAATCATCGGCGCCTGGGATACCCTGGCCAGGCTGCAAACCTGCTTCAACCTGGGCTTCGATTACCTTTACATGCCCGTATATTCAACTACCATAGCACTGGCCTGCGTGATGGGCGCAGGGGTCGTCTCCCGAAGTGGCTGGCGAAATTTAGGCGTTCTGCTGGCCTGGGGACTGTGGTTGGCGGCTATCTTCGATGCCGTGGAGAACTACGCCCTGATAACCATGATGTACGGCAGCCCTGCAGACCCGTACCCGCAAATAGCCGCACTCTGCGCGGTTTGCAAGTTCAGCCTGATCCTGCTGGGACTCCTTTACGCGGCAGTCTCCCTGGTCATCTACCTGGTCAAACTCTCCAGGGCCAAGCTCGTGCCCCTGCGGTGACGCACAGGGCATTATTGCTCACGCTTTTGGTATAATCTATTTATCGGTAGACACAATATGACTAATGCAAAACCCATAAAATACACTGTGATTTTAGAACCAGCCGATGAAGGTGGGTATGTAGTGAGTTGCCCTGCCCTGCCCGGTTGCATCAGCCAGGGTGAAACTCTTGAAGAGACCCTGGAGAACATTAAGGAAGCAATATTGCTGGTTATGGAAGTATTACAAGAGGAAGACGAACCAATTCCC
>JAPLHM010000162.1 GCA_026389635.1 Chloroflexota bacterium
ATGGGCGGACTGCTGGGCAACCAGGCCTACGGCGCCTGCAGGCAGCAGGGCCTGCTGCATATTTACCACACCTGGTGCCGCACCAGGGAATGCGCAGCCTGCCCCGTGGTCATGTCGCGAAAGACAACCCCGGTATGACGTCATATCCTTTATCATGGAGGTTGCCCGACATGCGGTGATAGTAGGCGCATGAGGCTATCATGGCCGCGTTATCAGTGCACAGTATGGGTGGCGGGATCAGGACAGGCAGGGGGGAATCCGCTTTGAAACGCTCGCGCAGCGCGCTGTTGGCTGCCACGCCGCCGGCCAGCAGTACCTGCTTTACACCGGTCTTCAGGGCAGCCTGTATGGTCTTGCTAACCAGCACATCGACAATTGCCTCCTGGAAGGCCGCTGCCGCCTGTTTGACCCACCGTTCATCACGCTCCCCCCCCTTCTCCTCAGCCATGTGCAACAGCGCGGTTTTAACGCCGCTAAAGCTGAAATCGTCGCTCCCCCTGAGCCAGGCGCGTGGAAGTGACAGGGAAGTTGTTACGCCCCGGGTGGCGTCTTGAATAGATGGCCCGCCCGGGTAGGGAAGCCCGAGTATCCTTGCCCCCTTGTCAAAAGCTTCGCCCGCCGCATCATCCCGCGTGCTGCCCAGCCGGCGGAAGCTGCCGTGGTCCTCCATTAAAATCATGTCGCTATGCCCGCCGGATACGATCAGACAGAGGCAGGGCAGCTCCGGGGTGGCGCCGGAGAGCCAGTTGGCGTAGATGTGTCCCTCCAGGTGGTTGATGCCGACAAACGGAAGATCTTCCGCCTGCGAGATGGCCCTGGCGAAATTGACGCCCACAATTAAAGATCCCGCCAGGCCGGGTCCCACTGTGGCAGCTATGGCATCGACCTGCTTCAGGGTAAGTCCCGCCTCGGTCAGCGCTTTTTCGGCCACCGGTATTATGGTCAGCAGGTGCTGACGCGAGGCTACTTCGGGCACGATGCCCCCGTACCTGGCGTGTATCTCCACCTGGGACGAAATTACATTGGACAAAATAGTCACCCCATCCTTCACGATTGCTGCAGCAGTCTCATCGCAGGATGTTTCGAAGGCAAGTATATTCACGGCAGGGATTATAGCACAAAGCTAAAGCGATATCTGGCGATTGCTGTTTTCGGTACGTGTTGATACAATTAAGCCCCGGTTAAAATGACCTTCAGACAGCGAGGACATCATTATGGAAATTACCTGGTTTGGCCATTCTTGTTTCAGAATTAAAGGCAAGGAAGCGGTTGTATTGATCGATCCCTGCCCCGACACAACCGGCTATTCGCTTGGCAAGGTGCAGGCGAATATAGTGGCCATCAGCCATGCGCATCCCGGTCATTCGTATCTCGACACGCTGCAGGAGGGATACCGGGCCATCAAGGGCCCGGGGGAATACGAGATAAAGGACACCTACATTACGGGCATAGCTACCTTTCATGACGATGCAGGGGGAAAAAAGTCGGGCAAGAACACGGTGTACGTGATCGAGATGGAGGGTGTAACGCTCTGCCACCTGGGTGACCTCGGGCACGCGCTCACTCCCGAGGTGATGGGTGAAATGGGAAGCATCAACGTGCTCTTCGTGCCTGTAGGTGGACATTCTACCATCTGGGCCCAGGCCGCGGCAGACCTGGTGAGGAACGTCAACCCGGGTATCGCTATTCCCATGCATTATAAAACAGAGGCCGAGAAGGCTGACCTTGAATTTCCCGAGAGATTTCTCAAGGAGTTAGGCATCAAGGACCTGGCTTCGCAGGCCAAGTTTGTCGTCACCAGGACCAATATCCCGGCCAGCACGCAGGTCGTACTGCTGGACTACCCGCATTAGCCGCCCGCACCGGCTTTGACATATAAATTGCCCTGACGTATCATTCCCTGATATGAGCCTCGCTAAACGTGTTTTCGAACTGCAGCAGGTAGAGTTTTCCATACAGGGGCACATCAAGCAGCTTGAGGAAATGGATCTGCGTATCCGGCATAACGACCAGTTTGAGCAGGCTGAAGCCAGCCTGAAGACGGCGGAGAGTGAGCGGGCAGGGATCGAGAAGCAATATAAAGAGCTGGACGCGGAAGCTGAGGCCCCACGGGCGCAGATCAGGCAGATCACAGACAAACTGTACAGTGGCAAGATAAAGAATCCCAAGGAGCTGGTTAGCTACGAGCAGGAAGCAGGCCTGCTCAAGGCGAGTCTTGCTAAGAAGGACGACGTGCTGCTGGACATGATGGAGAAGCTGGAGTCCGGCAAGGTGGGCATCAAGAAGCTGAAGGAAGTTTACAAGACCGCTCTGGGCGCCTGGGAAAGCGAGAAAACTGAACTGAAGGTACTGGTGGATGAGGTGAAAAAGGAATTGAGTGAGCTTGAAAAGAAGCGCGGCGAACTGCTGTCGTCAATCGACAGGGATACGCTCGCGGCATATGAAGGCCTGAAGGGCAGGAAGGGGCAGGTGGTGGTCAAGGTCGAACAGGGACGTTGCCTGGGCTGCCGGGTAGCGCTGTCGGTCAACGAACTCCAGCGCGCGCGAGGCAATGCTATTGTCACCTGCGGCAACTGCGGCCGGATACTGTACTTGAGTTAGTTATTTGACCTGCCGGCAGCCAGGTTGTAGAGTAAGTCAGCCAAGCAGGCCGGGTGACCGCTGCGGTTTAGTAGATCGTAGAGGAAAGTCCGAACTCCACCAGGCAGGGTGCTGGGTAACGCCCAGGAGGGGTGACCCTACGGAGAGTGCAACAGAAACATACCGCCTGTCGCAAGGCAGGTAAGGGTGAAATGGTGAGGCAAGAGCTCACCGGCGGCCGGGTGACCGGCCGGCCGTGCAAACCCCACCCGGAGCAAGACCTAATAGGGGGCTATGGCATGCCTGGGCCGACCCCGGGTTGGTCGCATGATCGCCGTGGTAACACGGCGG
>JAPLHM010000153.1 GCA_026389635.1 Chloroflexota bacterium
CACCGTGCTGGAGGCGGCCAACAAGGCGGGGATATATATTCCCACCCTCTGCTACCATCCCAACCTCAAGCCCGCATGCGCATCCGGCAACTGCTCAGACGGGTGCGGTCTCTGCGCGGTGGAAATAGAAGGTCAAACCGAATTCGTCCAGGCCTGCGGTACCAGAGTTTCAGAAAACATGACTGTCTGTACGGATACCGCCGCCGCAAGGAAAAAACAGAAACAGGCGCTGGAGAAGATACTGGGGCAGCATCCCAACGCCTGTCTCACCTGCTGGCGGCGTGAGCGCTGCAAGCCTTTTGACATCTGCCTGCGCAATGTCGAAGTGACCGAGAGGTGTGTCACCTGCCCCGAAAACGGCCACTGCGAACTGCAGCAGGTGGTGGACTTCTTAGATATGGGCAACGAGGATATAGCCTATGAATATAGGAACCTGCCGGTGCAGCGGGACAACCCGTATTTCGACCTCGATTACAACCTGTGCATCGCCTGCGGCCGCTGCGTCAGGGCCTGCCGCGACCTGAGGGGCATCAAGGCCCTCGACTTCAAGGAGATGAACGGCTTCAAGGTGGCCGGTCCGGTGAAAGCAACGTATGAAGAATCCGGCTGCAAGTACTGCTTCACCTGCGTGGAGGTATGCCCGGTGGGCGCGCTGGTTGACAAGCAGGCCAGGTACCGCGCCATCGCGGAATGGGAAGGTTATGTCGTTCCCTGCAGTTATGCCTGCCCGGCACATATAGATATCCCCCGGTATATCAATTACATCGCCCGCGGCAAGTACCCCGAGGCGCTGGCAGTAGTAAGGGAGAAGGTGCCCTTCCCGGGTTCGCTGGGACGCGTGTGCATACATCCATGCGAGCAGGCCTGCCGCCGTGGCAAACTGAACGATCCCCTCTGTATCAAGTTCCTCAAGCGCTACGCGTCCGACCACGACAACGAACTGTGGAAGAAGAACAACAGGGTGCTGCCGCCCACCGGCAAGAAGGTGGCCGTGATAGGCTCCGGTCCCGCCGGGCTGACCGCCGCCTTCTACTCAGCCAAGCTGGGACACGCCGTAACCGTATTCGAGGCGCTGCCCCAGACGGGCGGCATGATGCGTGTGGGCATACCCGCTTACAGGCTGCCGCGTGAGCTGCTGGATGCGGAGATAGATGAGATCAGAAATGTGGGCGTTGAGATCAAGGTCAACCAGAGGATAGAGTCCATCGACGGCCTGCTGCAGCAGGGCTTCGACGCCGTCTTCATCGGCATCGGTGACCACAAGGGCGCCAAGATGGGTGCGGAGGGCGAGGACCTGCCCGGTGTGCTGGACGGGGTGGATTTCCTGCGCACGGTGGCATTGGGACAGGAGTTCAAGATCGGGAAGAAGGTCTCCATCATCGGCGGAGGCAACTCCGCCATCGACTGCGCCCGCGTTGCGCTGCGCGTTGGCTGCAGCGACGTCACTATACTCTACCGCCGCACCAGGGCCGAGATGCCCGCCGCTGCCGAGGAGGTGGAAGCCGCCATACACGAAGGTATCAAGATCATCTTCCTGGCCGCTCCCAATAAGATTACGCAGAAGGACGACCGACTATCTATGGAATGCATCAAGATGCGGCTGGGCGATCCCGACGCCAGCGGCCGCAGGAGCCCGGTGCGCATACCCGGCAGTGAATACGTCGAGGAGTACGACAACATCATAGCCGGCATCGGGCAGGCCTCCGACATACCGGAGAAATTCGACGTGGCTGTAAACCGCGGCAATATCAAGGCCAACGACAAAACGCTTGAAACCAGCCGCAAAGGCGTATTTGCCGGCGGCGACATCATGACCGGTCCCGCCTCCGTGATCGGCGCCATAGCCCAGGGCAGGCTGGCGGCGTCATCCATAGATAAATACCTGGGAGGCAGGGGCCAGATCGAAGAGGTGCTGGCGCCCATAGAAGAGATGGAACCCTGGTTCGGCGAGGAAGCGGGCTTCTCCCACAAAAAGCACCCCGCCATGCCGGAATTGGAGAAGGCCAAATGCATAGGCAGCTTCGACGAGGTTGAACTGGGATACAACCAACAGGCGGCTATTGACGAGGCTAAGAGATGCTTCAAGTGCCAATACAGGCTGAAGCTCTCACACCCCATGTCGCCGCCTATTAAGGTCAAATCTGCCTGAGGGGAGGGATGAATGTTCAAAATTGTAGCTGACGAGAAGCTGACGCCGGTAATCGACCTTTTCAAGGTCGAGGCCCCGGCCATAGCCAGGAAGGCCCGGGCCGGGCAATTCGTGATCATACGTGTCGACGAGGAGGGTGAACGCATACCGCTTACGCTGGCCGACTGGGACGCCGGCGAGGGCACGGTCACACTCGTGGCCATGGAGGTGGGTACTTCTACCAGGAAACTGGGACTGCTCAAAGCGGGGGACAGCCTGCAGAACCTGGTTGGTCCGCTGGGCCTGCCCTCCGATATCGAGAAATTCGGCACCGTGATCTGCGTGGGCGGCGGCGTCGGCATCGCCCCCATTTACCCCATAGCGAGGTCATTAAGAGAAGCCGGCAACAAGGTAATATCCATCATAGGTGCGCGAAACAAGGATTTACTCTTCTGGGAAGACCACATGAAGAGTGTCAGTGATGAACTGATCGTTACCACGGATGACGGTTCCTACGGCCGCAAAGGCCTGGTAACCGAACCGCTCAAGGAGAAGCTTGATGCAGGGAAAATTGACCGCGTGATTGCCATTGGACCGGCGGTCATGATGAAGTTCTGCTCGCTCACCACAAAGCCTTACAACGTACCCACTATCGTGAGCCTCAACTCCATCATGGTAGATGGAACCGGCATGTGCGGCTGCTGCCGCGTCTCCGTGGGAGGCGCCACAAAGTTTGCCTGCGTGGACGGACCCGATTTCGACGGCCACCAGGTGGACTGGAATATAGCTTTTGACAGGCAGAAGGTCTACCTCAGGGAAGAAAAAGACTCCTTAGATAAATGGGAAGCCTGCCAGTGCGGCAAATCTTAAGGGAGGCCGAAGTTGGAAGACAAACCTAAATCGAAGCTCAATCTCAACCGTGTGGACATGCCCCGGCAGGATCCGAAAGTGCGCGCGCACAATTACAGCGAAGTGGCCCTGGGCTACAGCGACGAAATGGCCCTGCAGGAGGCCACCCGCTGCATCCAGTGCCCCAAGCGTCCGTGCGTGCCCGGCTGCCCTGTAAATGTAGATATACCCGAGTTTATCAAGGCCGTCCGCGACAACCAGATGGAGGAATCGGTCAAAATCCTCAAGAGCAAGAACGCGCTGCCCGGCATCTGCGGCAGGGTATGTCCGCAGGAGACACAGTGCGAGCAGGTATGCTCGCTGGGCAAGAAGGGGGCCCCCATAGCCATCGGCAGGCTGGAGAGATACGTTGCCGACTGGGACCTGGCGCACAAGAAAGAAACAAAGGTTGAACTTCCGCCGCCCACGGGCAAAAGGGTGGCGGTCATAGGCTCCGGGCCGGCCGGCCTGACCTGCGCCGCCGACCTTGCCAGGCTGGGACACAGGGTCACCATTTACGAGGCTCTGCATACAGCCGGCGGCGTTCTCATGTACGGCATACCCGAGTTCCGACTACCTAAGAATGTAGTGCAGGAAGAAGTTAATTTTGTAAAGTCACTGGGAGTGGATGTGCAGTTAGACTCTGTGATGGGCAAGTTAGCCACGGTGGACGAGCTGCTGGAAAAGGATTACGACGCGGTTTTCCTGGGCACCGGTGCCGGGCTTCCCATGTTCTTAGGCATACCCGGTGAAAACCTCAACGGCGTCTACTCGGCCAACGAGTTCCTGACACGTGTCAACCTGATGAAAGCCTACCTCTTCCCCCAGTATGATACGCCCATCAAGGTGGGAAAACAGGTGGCGGTAATCGGCGGTGGCAATGTTGCTATGGATAGTGCGCGCTGCGCGCTGAGGCTGGGGGCCGACAAGGTTTACATCGTTTACCGCAGGTCACGTGCCGAGATGCCCGCCCGCCATGAAGAAGCCGAGAACGCCGAAGAGGAAGGGATCGTTTTTAAACTTCTCACCAATCCCAAGCAGATCATGGGTGACGACAAGGGTTGGGTCAAGGCCATGGAATGTTACGAGATGGAGCTGGGAGAGCCCGATGCCAGCGGCAGGAGGCGTCCCGTCACCAAACAGGGCAGTGAATTCATTATGGACGTTGACGTGGTAGTAGTTGCCCTCGGCACCACACCTAATCCCCTTGTTCCGGCGACCACCAAGGGACTGGAGGTCACCAAGTACGGCACAGTGGTTGCCGATGAGCAATCCGGCAAAACCGTCAAGGACCGTGTCTGGGCCGGCGGCGATGTTGTAACGGGCGCAGCCACGGTAATCAGTGCCATGGGCGCAGGGAAGAGGGCGGCAGCCTCCATAGACGCCTTTTTGATGGGCAAGATGTAAGAGCGGGCGCACCTGAAGGTACGCCCCTACAGCTAAGCACTATGTAGGGGCGGGTTTTCAAACCCGCCCGCGTTACCGGGCCCTGTCATTGCGAGCCCGAAGGGCGTGGCAATCTAATTGTCGCTGTAGGGGATACATTGCTTCGTCGTCTGCGGGCTCCTCGCAAAGACATGTTACAAACGCTGGGTAGCCCTGCGTAAATTGACATTCCGCCCAGATTTTGTTTATCATAGTAATAATTAAATATTGCAAAGGCTGTGAACGGGAATAGTAGGTTCCGCAGCGATGGCTACAGAGAGTCAGGCAAGCTGAGAGCTGACGCCGGAGCGGGGATTGAATGGGCCCGGGAGCCGCAAACCGAAAGGGCTTTGTCTGAGTAGGCTTTGACGCAGGGATAGCGTAATCACAATCCAGGGTATCGCCGCTAAAGTGGCCGTACCTGCTAAAGATGGTCCAGCAATGGACTAACAAGGGTGGCACCGCGAAGCTAAGCCTCTCGCCCCTTAGGCGAGGGGCTATTTTATTTTAGGGAGGTAACCAGTTATGAATCCTAATATGTGGCCCGGCCGGGCCGAAAATTTGGTCTGATAAACGTGCATACAAGGACATGAACAAATAATTAATGAGGTAATAAAATGGCCAAAAAATTAACAAAGTATATTCTCCCTGAAAAGGACATGCCGACTTCCTGGTACAACATACTGCCCGATTTGCCCGAACCCATGCCCCCTATGCTTCATCCGCAGACGCATGAGCCTACAATCCTGCCTCCTCCCCTCTTCCCGACTGCCCTGAATGACCAGGAGTTCAGCAAGGAACATACCATCGAAATCCCCGACGAAGTATTAGACGTTTACAAGATGTACCGTCCATCGCCGCTTATCCGCGCCTACAGGCTGGAGAAGGCGCTGGGCACACCGGCCCAGATATTCTACAAGTATGAAGGTGTCAGCGCTGCAGGAAGCCACAAACTGAATACTGCCATCGCGCAGGCCTACTACAACAAAAAGGCCGGCATCAAGCGCATTGCCACTGAAACCGGTGCAGGACAATGGGGAAGTGCTCTTGCCTTAGCCTGCCAGTACATGGAGATGGAATGCAAAGTATACATGGTGAAGGTCAGCTATAACCAGAAACCGTACCGCCGCATCATGATGGAGACCTGGGGCGCCAAGGTCGTAGCCAGCCCCAGCACCGATACAAATTTCGGCAAACAGATGCTGGCTGAAGATCCCGACTGCCCCGGTAGCCTGGGCATCGCCATCAGCGAAGCCTGCGAAGATGCCTTCGGCCGTGACGATACCTGCTACTCGCTGGGCAGCGTGCTCAACCACGTTATCCTCCACCAGTCCATCATCGGACTCGAGACCAAGAAGCAGCTCGAAATGGCAGACGTCGAAGCGGACATCATCATCGGCTGCGTGGGCGGCGGCAGCAATTTCGGCGGATTGGCCGTCCCATTCGTAAAGGACAAGATGAAGGGCAAGAAAATAGAGATCATTGCTGTCGAGCCCACGGCTTGCCCCACTATGACCAAGGGACCACTGGCCTGGGACCTGGGCGATGTAGCCGGCATGGCCCCCATCGTCATGATGTACAC
>JAPLHM010000058.1 GCA_026389635.1 Chloroflexota bacterium
GTGCGGCAGTTCGGGCAGGTGGGATAGCGGTTGTTGAGCTGGCTGCCGCACACCGGGCAGTTATAAGCGAAACCCTGGCCGCACTCGCTGCATTCAGGCTCCCCCAGCGCGTTGAGGTTACCGCAGATGGGGCATTGAAAACTCTGGATCATAATTGTTCAAATTCCATATATCACGGCCGGCGGCTATTGCGCCAGGGTGATGAAGTAATAGGCCGAGTACACGGCATAGCAGACCACCGCCACCAGGGCGATCACCCCGGCGAAGGTAACCAGTTTCCCCGGGCCCGCTTTCTTGCCTATGAAGGCGCCCAGCGCCAGGCAGACGCAGAAGCCTAGTATACTGAACAGGACAATGGCCAGCGACTGTGCATTAGGCATTTCAACCTCCTTTAAGGCAGACTATTGATCTATTCTCCCATGATCTGCAAAATAATCTCGCGCGACCTGGGGCGGGCGTCGAAATCGATGATAACGATCTGCTGCCAGGTGCCCAGCGTCAGGCGTTTGTTGATGAAGGGTATGGTGATGGAAGGGCCCAGCAGCGATGCCCGCACGTGCGAGTGCCCGTTGCCGTCACCCCAGGCCTTGTCATGCTCGTAATTCATCTCCTCAGGTATGAGGCGCTGCCACATATCTCTCATATCGGCTACCAGGCCAGGCTCGAACTCCACGGTCGTCACCCCAGCAGTGGAGCCGGGGATGAACACGGTGACAACACCGCTGTTGACCCCGGAGTTATTCACCTCCCGGGCGATCTCCGACGTGACGTTGATGGTCTCTCCCCGGCCGCCTGTGCTTATCTGTATCCTCTTGCAACTGACAGTCATATGCTAACCTCCTGCCATATTATATCCTTTATATGGAAAACAGGGCCTTCCCTGCAAACCCTCCTCATCCCGCGCACAGTCCTGATGCTGCAGCCGTAACAGGCGCCGGCTCCGCAGCCCATGCGCACCTCCAGCGAAACCTGCGCCGGCCCCAATCCCGGGACGGACGCCACCTTTTCCAGCATGGCCCGCGGCCCGCAGGCGTAGACCTGGTCCGCCCGCGCCATGTATTCCCGTAATATATCAGTCACGGGACCTTTTTTGCCCGCGCTGCCGTCATCCGTAGTAAATACGCAGGTTACCCCTGATGGTAACATATTTTGAGGCAGTATACCTGCCGCGCTGCGCGCCCCCATCAGCAATACCACCTCCCTGCCCCCGGCTACAGCCGTCTCAGCTAAAAATCCCAGCGGCGCTATGCCGATCCCGCCTGCCACCAGCAGCAGGCTGCGCGACGCCGCCTCCACGCTGAAACCATTGCCCAGCGGTCCGAGTATATCGACGCTGTCCCCCTCCCCCAACCGCGATAGCCAACCGGTGCCCCTGCCCTCTGCCTGACCGCCGGCGTCTATGCCCACCCGGTAGAGCAGCCGCACCCGTCCGTCAGCGGACACGCCATGGATGCTCAAAGGGCGGCGTAGCAGGCTATTTTTTCCGCATTTAAGCATGAGAAACTGGCCGGGCCTCCCATCTGCCGCGATGGCGGCAGCATCTACCTGCATGAGGAAGCAGGCCGCCCCGGGATAGCGCAGCACCTCAACGTTCGACAGTACCCTGGCTTTAACCTGTTTCAAAAGTTCCTCAATAATCCACAATGTGGGGGTTCAGGTGCGCCCCAGAATAATAATACGTCATGCGAGGAGCCGCAGGCGACGCGGCAATCCAGTGTTGGCGCGGTTCCAGACACCGGATTGCTTCGCTGCCTGCCGCACCTTCGGCTCGCAGCTTTGGCTAACCGCAATGACATGTTACTCATTTTATATCCGCATGATAGTCCTGCAGCGACTTCACACCGGGCCGGTGTTTCTGGTAGGCCTCGATGCCGCGCGCCGCGGCCGCCGCCGCCGCCAGCGTGGTGATATAGGTCACCTTGTACTTGATGGCGGCCTTGCGGATATAGGAGTCGTCGTACTTGCTGAGCTTGCCGCTGGGAGTATTGATCACGAGCTGTATCTCGCCGTTCTTGATGCCATCGATGATATTAGGCCGGCCCTCGTGCTGCTTATTGATCACCTCCGAGGACACCCCGTGGCCGGCCAGGAAGTCGTGGGTGCCCCTGGTGGCCTTTATTTTAAAGCCGAGCTCCCTGAACTGTTTTGCCACGTTGAGCGCTATGGGCATCTCCTTGCTGTTGAGGCTGAGCAGAATGGTGCCGCCATCGGGAAGGCGCTGCCTGGCCGCCTCCTGTGCCTTGTAGAAGGCCATGCCGAATGAATCGGCCATGCCCAGCACCTCGCCGGTGGACCTCATCTCGGGACCCAGCACGGGGTCCACCTCGGGGAACATGTTGAAGGGGAAGACAGCCTCCTTGACCCCGTAATGAGGGATAGAATGGCGCTCCAGGTTGAGCGAGCTGAGCTTCTTACCCAGCATCATCTGCGTGGCAATGCGGGCCATGGAAACGTTGCAGACCTTGGATACCAGTGCCACGGTCCTCGATGCGCGGGGGTTGGCCTCCAGCACGTAGACGGTGTCCTGCGCGATGGCGTACTGCATATTCATGAGTCCGACTACGTTGAGTTCCCGTGCTATTTTAGCGGTGTATTCGAAAATGGTTTTCATATGTTTTTCTGATATGCTCACCGGCGGTATGATGCAGGATGAATCGCCGGAATGTATGCCGGCCAGCTC
>JAPLHM010000336.1 GCA_026389635.1 Chloroflexota bacterium
GATCAAGGCCGGGTTCGAGACACTTGTTGAGGCCGGCTACCAGCCTGAGATTGCCTACTTCGAATGCCTGCACGAGCTCAAACTGATCGTGGACCTGATCCACCGCGGAGGCATGGGCTTCATGCGCTACTCGGTCAGCGACACGGCAGAGTACGGCGACTATACCCGCGGCCCCCAGATCATCGATGACCACGTAAAAGGCGAGATGCAGGAGATACTGGAGGAGGTGCAGAACGGGAGCTTCGCGCGGGAGTGGATATTAGAGAACCAGGCCAACCGGCCGGTTTACAATGCGCTCAAAAAACGGGAGGCCGAGCACCAGATCGAAGTGGTGGGCAAAGAGCTGCGCGCCATGATGCCCTGGCTGAAATAGGTATCCCGGGTATCCCCGCAAAGGCATCATGACAGGACGTATTTATGAAAGGTGAACGTGTCCTTATTTTTGACACAACCCTGAGGGACGGGGAGCAGGCGGCGGGCACCAGCCTCAACCCGCAGGAGAAGCTGGAGATCGCCCGCCAGCTTGAGAAATTGGGCGTGGACATCATCGAGGCGGGCTTCCCCATCACATCCCAGGGCGATTTTGAGGCGGTGCGCCTGATATCACGCGAGCTAAAAAACTCAACAGTATGCGCCCTCAGTCACGCCAACAAAGAGGCCATCGACCGCGCCTGGGAGGCGGTCAAACCGGCTAAAAAGGGCCGCATCCACATCTTCCTCTCGACGTCCAGCATGCACCTGGCCTACCAGCTCAAGAAAAGCCAGGCCGACGTGCTCAAGTTAGCAGGGAGCATGGTGGCGCACGCCCGCGGATATATAGGCGATGTCGAGTTCACCCCCATGGATTCCACGCGCACCGATGCTAAATTCCTTTACGAGATACTGGAGGCCGTCATAGAATCGGGGGCCACCACGGTTAATATCGCCGACACGGTTGGATACACTACCCCCGCCGAATTCGGCAAATTGATCGAGGGTATCGTTAAGAACGTGCCCAACATCTCCCGGGCGCTGATCAGCGTCCACTGCCACAACGACCTGGGCCTGGGCGTGGCCAACAGCCTGGAGGCCGTGCGCAAGGGCGCCAGGCAGGTGGAATGTACCGTCAACGGTATAGGGGAGCGGGCCGGCAACGCGGCGCTGGAAGAGGTGGTGATGGCGCTTAAGACCCGCAGCGACCTCTTTCACATCGCCACCAATATAGATACATCCCAGATATATAAAACCAGCCGCATGGTGAGCGAGCTTACAGGTTTCGTGGTGCCGCAGAACAAGGCCATCGTGGGCGCCAACGCTTTCCGCCACCAGTCCGGCATCCACCAGGACGGCGTCATCAAGAAGGCCGGAACTTACGAGATCATGGACCCGCGGGCGGTGGGAGTGCCGTCCAGCGCACTGGTGCTGGGCAAGCTGAGCGGCAGGCATGCCTTCAAGGAACGGCTGCTGGAGCTCGGCTTCACGCTGGATGACGCGGCCCTCAGCCACGCGTTTAAAGCTTTTAAGGAGCTGGCCGACAAGAAAAAGGAGATCACCGACCGCGATATACAGGCCCTCATAGGGGAGGAGCTGCGCACGGC
>JAPLHM010000290.1 GCA_026389635.1 Chloroflexota bacterium
GGGATCTGCCCTGTACATCGACTTCAGCTTTGCCGACAACACCGACTTCAACTCCCGATTCATCATGACAGACGCGGGGCTGCTGCAGCTGACTGGAGCTGCCAACTTCGCCTACACTGGGTCCGGAAACGTCGGAATCGGAACAGCTAGTGCTACAGACAAGCTTACGATCGAGGGAGCGACGGGGAATCTCATCGCCTGCTATCCCGGCGCCGCACGAACTCCCGGCAGTGCGGTATTCCGAGTGGAGAGCGATGGGGATACGTACGCCGACGGGTCTGTGTACGCCCACGACTTCATCACCACGAGCGGCGGCGCCGATGTGGCGGAGCGCATCAACATCAGCGAATGGGTTGAAGCCGGGAACGTCGTCGAGATCGACCCTGAGCATCCTGGCTTCTTCCGCAAGTCGGCGGGAGCGTACAGCACGCGAGTTGGGGGCATCGTCTCTACGTCACCGGGCGTCGTGCTGGGGCAGCGTGCGAACTCGGAGAGCGATCCATGGGATGACACGCGCCCCGTGATGGCCATCGCGGGGCGCGTCCCCGTGAAGGTAACGACCGAGAACGGCCCTATTGCGGTTGGAGATCTCCTCGTTGCGTCATCGACGCCAGGCGTTGCCATGAAGGGCGATCCTGCGACCTCGAGCGGTTGCGTCGTCGGGAAGGCGATGGAGCCCCTTGCCGAGGGCGAAGGAGTGATGATGGCGCAGGTGATGCTGCGCTAGCAATCTGTTGATCTTCACTCCCCGTCACCGACCCTGGTACGCTGTCGTGGACAAGAGGGGGAGTTGACGATGTCGATGTGACGACGCGAAGCGAGTCAAGGGTCGATGTGGATTGCCCAGAACGAGATCCAGAGGGGAGCGGGGCACCGGTTCTACGACAAGCTCAATGAGCTTCTGCGGGAGGCCGGGTTTGACCGGAAGGCCGAACAGCTTTGCGCCCCGTACTTCGATCCGGACCACACCCCGGGGCGCCGGTCAATCGCGCCGGGGGTGTACTCCCGCACGCACCTGATCGGGTACTTCGAGGGGATCGAGTCGGAGCGAGGAATCGAGTGGCGATGTGCCGACTCGATGTCGTTGCGTGAGCTCTTGGGGCTGAAACTGACGGAGCGGGTACCCGATCACTCGACGCTGTCGAAGATGCGAGTGCAGCTGCCGTTGGAGGTTCACCAGCAGGCGTTTGTTTTGATCTTGGGGATCGTCGAGCGGAAGGGTCTGCTGCGCGGGCGGGTGAGCGGAGTGGATTCGACGTTCCTGCGTGCAGATGCGTCGATGAAGGCGATCGTTCGTCGGGACACGTAAAGAGAGCTACCCGCAGTTCATCCAGCGGTTGGCGGAAGAGAGCGGGATGGAGCGCCCGACGGAAGAGGATGCGCGGCGGTTCGATCGGAGCCGGAGGCCGAAGAAAACCTCCAGCGGGTACGTAGCATGGACGCAGCGGAGGATGGGGACGACGACAACGGCTTGCCTGGAGGTTTGCCAACGGAGGGCGCAACAGAGGGCACGCGAGCCTTGGTCGCGGACAAGGGGTACAACAAAGCTGTGCTGCTGCGACGGCTGAGGGAGAAGGGATACAACAGCTACATCCCGGAACGTCGACAAGGGGGCAAGCGCCGGTGGACGGACAAGGGAGGACGAGAGACGGCAGTGGCGTTCTACGAGAACCGAGCCCGAGTGAAGCGGAAGAAGGGGAGGCGTCTTCAGCGCAAGCGCGGTGAGCTGCTCGAACGGACGTTTGCCCACATCTACGAAACGGGAGGGGCAAGACGTACACGGCTGCGAGGCAGAGAGAACGTGAACAAACGCTACCTGTTGCAGGCGAGTGCAGCGAACCTTGGGCTGGCGATGCGGAGTCTGCTCGGTCAAGCCACGCCGCGGGGCTTGGCGGAGTCCGCGAGCCGCCCCCTGCTTGCCACTTTGTGTTGCATCTGCCATCGGGGGACCCTCTTGGAGATGGTATGGCGGCGATGCGGATTGTTGACAGAGTAGCCCGGATCGCGGAAGGTTCGTTACAGGGGAGAGTGGACACACGGCATGACCGGTCTGGAGCACGTTCTTCGGAACGCAGTTCGGCAGCGGTGGCTCATCGTTGAGCTGACGAAGAGAGAGCTGAAACTGCGCTACCGCAATTCGTTCCTCGGTTTCCTGTGGACGCTTGCCAATCCGCTCGTCTTCATGGTCGTTTACACACTGGTGTTCTCGTACTTCCTCAAGATCGGGACCGCCAACTACCCGGCGTTCCTGGTCACAGGGCTGCTGCCGTGGATGATGTGGTTCAGCGACTCCGTAATCGCGGGTACATCGTGTCTTGTTGATCACGGTGCGTTTCTTCGCAGTTCGGTCTTTCCATCGGATGTCCTGCCGATTGTCGCTGTGTGCACGGGGATGATGAACTATATCTTTGCGTTGCCGGTCATGCTGCTGCTTGTGCTATTCTTCCAGATAGACCTGGGATGGAGCCTGTTGGCGCTTCCCGTCGTCATGGCGACCCAGTTCCTTTTGACGCTAGGAATTGTCTTCCTGACCTCGACGATCAACGTCTTTGTCCGAGACATGCGGTACCTGATCGGCCACTTCCTCATGATTGCGGTCTTCATGACGCCCGTCATGTACGACTTCTCTTCCCTCCCGGCGCGGTTTCAGAGGATCCTCGCGCTGAACCCACTGGCGGTCATCATCAACTCGTATCGAAACGTCTTCTTCTACAATGCCTGGCCGAGCTGGAGGGGTCTTGGATGCGTTGCCCTCCTGGCGGTCGTGCTCATCGCGGGCGCGACGCAGATCTTTGACCGCAACCGCGAGGTCTTCCCGGAGTACCTATGAGCGTGCAAGTTGAGTTCAGGAATGTCTCGAAGTCGTTTCGGAAGCTGACGTTGGGAGGGCACACGACGCTGAAGGACCTTCTTACCCGTGGGGTGAGGGCCTTCGACGGACAGGTGCGGGAGCGTAGATTCACCGCTCTCCACGACGTCAGCTTCACGGTGGAGCGGGGCAAGGTGCTCGGGATCATCGGGCCGAATGGCGCTGGGAAGAGCACGCTTCTCAAGCTGGTTGCCGGCATCTACAACCCAACATCGGGGCAGATCCGCGTAGACGGCCGCGTCTCGGCCCTCCTCAATCTTGGCGTCGGTTTCCACCCCGACCTCACCGGACGGGAGAACGTCTACATCAGCGGGCTCGCTCTGGGACTCAGCCGTTCGCGGATCCGCGCGCTTCTTGGCGAGATTACGCACTTCGCCGAACTCGAAGCGTTCATCGACGCACCCGTTCGGACCTACTCCTCGGGCATGTTCATGCGGCTCGCGTTCTCCGTCGCCGTCAATGTGGATCCCGACATCCTTCTACTGGACGAAGTTCTCTCCGTCGGGGACACCAACTTCACGGCCAAGAGCAAGGCACGCATCGAGGAGTTCAAGACAGCGGGGAAGACCATTCTCTTCGTGAGCCATGACCTCCGGACTGTGCAGAACTGGTGTCACACCGTGCTTTGGCTCGAGCACGGGAGCGTCGAGCGGTACGGCGAGGCCGCCGCAGTTGTCGGTGCATACCGCAGTCATTACCATGTAGGCGCGGAGGTGCCATCAGCATGAAGGGAATTGTCCTCGCCGGCGGGCGGGCCACGCGGCTGTATCCGTTGACGAGAGTCTGCTCCAAGCAACTTCTGCCAATCTACGACAAGCCCATGGTGTACTACCCGCTGTCCGTGCTGATGCTGGCCGGCATCCGGGAGTTCCTGCTGATCTCCACTCCCGAAGCGTTGCCGCACTTCGAGCAACTCTTCGGGACCGGGAGAGAGCTGGGCCTTAGCATCCAGTATCAACCGCAGGCGAAGCCACGGGGCATTGCCGAGGCGTTCATCCTAGGCGAGTCGTTTATCGAGAACGAACCTGTGGCGCTCGTCCTCGGGGACAACCTCTTCTTCGGCCACGGCCTTCCCGATCTCTTGGCTTCCGGGGTGGACAGCATCGAGCGTGACCGAGGCGCCGTCGTCTTTGGCTATCACGTGCCCGACCCGGAACGCTACGGAGTCGTCGAATTCTCCAAGGATGGCCGGGTTCTATCCATCGAGGAGAAGCCCAAGACTCCTCGCTCGAACTTCGCGGTCACGGGCCTGTACTTCTACGACCGCGAGGTCGTCGAGATTGCCAAGAGCCTTGCCCCCTCGGCTCGGGGCGAGCTGGAGATCACGGACGTCAACAAGGAGTACCTGCGAGCGGGTCGGCTCAAGGTCGAGTTGCTCGGGCGTGGCTTTGCCTGGCTCGACACGGGCACTCACCAGAGTCTCCTGGAGGCAGCGCAGTTCGTCGCCACGCTGGAGCATCGACAATCCTTCAAGATTGGCTGTATTGAGGAGATCGCTTATCGACAGGGGTACATCACGCGTGAGCAGTTGCGCTCTCTGGGACAGGGACTGGCGGGGACCGAGTACGGCTCCTATCTATGCGAGATCGCGGAGGAAGAATGAGCTTTGTGTTCCTGCCGCAGGCAATCCCCGACGTCGTCCTCATCGAGCCGAGGATCCATGGGGATGAGCGTGGCTACTTCCTCGAGGTGTACAAGGAGAGTGCCTACGCTTCGCTGGACGTGCGCTTCGTCCAAGAGAACCAGTCCCTTTCTCGCCGCGGCGTGTTGCGTGGCATCCACTTCCAACAAGCTCCCAAGGCTCAGGGAAAGCTCGTTCGGGTGACCTCCGGAGAGATCCTCGACGTCGCCGTCGACCTGCGAGCAGGCTCTCCAACCTTCGCACAACACGTGGCAGCAGTGCTATCCGATGAGAACCACCGACTACTCTACATCCCCCCCGGGTTCGGACACGCGTTCTACGTGCAGAGCGACACAGCCACAGTGATCTACCTGACAACCGAGGAGTACGATCCTGAACTGGACGCAGGGATCCTGTGGTCCGATCCCGACCTTCGGATCCCGTGGCCTGATCAGAAGCCTATAGTCTCAAAGAAGGATGCCGCACTGCCGACGCTGAGGCAGGTTCTCGGTCCTGGCTCCTAGGTTCTAGTTTCGAGAGACGAGTGCCGACGCGACGAAGAACGTGGAGGTTCACGAGGTGATGGAGAGTGAGTGACTTCACCGAACTCGACGTGTGGAAGAAAGCGCACGGACTTGTGCTTGAGATCTACAAGCTCACCGCTGGCTTCCCTAGGGAAGAACGGTTCCGACTCACGGATCAACTCTGCCGTTCGGCCTCTTCGATTCCGGCGAACATCGCGGAGGGGAAGGGCCGCAAGTCGCGAAAGGAGTACGTCCAGTTCCTGTACACCGCGCGTGGGTCACTGGAAGAGACGAGGTACCACCTGATCCTGGCCAGGGACCTGGATTATCTTGCTCCTGCTCACTCGACCGAGCTCCTGGAACGCTACGATGAGGTTGGGAGAATGTTGAATGGCCTGATAAACTCATTGAAGGGGCGTACTCCTGATGCCTAAGAACAGTGAACGATCAGTAGCCAGTACCCAGGACCTAGGACCCAGCGCCCAGGACCCAGCGCCCAGGACCCGGCACCCAGAACCTAGCTCCCAGGAGCTAGCGCCCAGGACCCTGTTTGTCACCGGCGGCGCGGGTTTCATCGGCAGCAACTTCATTCGCCACGTCTTGTCTGCACATGACGGCGTTCGGGCCGTCAACTACGACAAGCTGACCTACGCCGGAAACCTCGAGAACCTTACAGACATCAAGGAGAGCGAGCGGTATCGGTTCGTGCGCGGCGACATCAGCGACGCCAAGGCGGTTGCGCAGGTGTTCGCGGAAGAGAAGCCGTGGGGAGTCGTCAACTTCGCCGCTGAAAGCCACGTGGATCGCAGCATCCTCGACGCAACGCCGTTTGTGGATACAAACGTGAAGGGGACTCAGGTACTTCTCGAGGCGATCCGCCAACAGCCGGTGGAGCGATTCGTCCAGATCTCTACCGACGAAGTCTACGGAGCTCTCGGGAAGGATGGGTTGTTCAGCGAAAGCTCGCCCATCCAGCCGAACAGCCCATACGCTGCGTGCAAGGCGGCGGCCGACCTGATTGCCCTCGCCTATGCCAAGACGTACGGCCTCCCGATAGTGGTCACCCGTAGCTCCAACAACTATGGACCCTACCAGTTCCCGGAGAAGCTCATTCCCTTAACGGTTCGAAATGCTCTGGCCGGGAAAGAGCTGCCCATCTACGGCGAGGGGAAGCAGGTTCGCGATTGGCTCTACGTGGAGGACAACTGCAGAGCGATCGATGCCGTGCTGCACAAGGGGCGCATCGGCGAGGTCTACAACATCGGCGGGGATTGTGAGAAACAGAACATCGATCTCGTCAAGCTCATCTGTGAGATCCTGAGGAATCACCCCGAGACCCAAGAGCTAAGACCTAGGATCCAGTTCATCAAGGACCCTCGCGGAGCCGCGCACGACTTCCGCTACGCGCTCGACTGCCGCAAGATCAGAGAAGAGCTCGGTTGGGGTCCCCGGATGTCTTTCGAGACAGGCCTTGCATCCACGGTGGAGTGGTACCGCGCGAACAGGCCGTGGACAGAGAGGGTCATTACCGGAGAGTATCGCGACTACTACCGCAAGATCTACGGAGCCTGCGCGCCATGAAACCGAGAGAGGCGCAAGAATGTGAAGTGCGTGGGAGCAGAGTCGCCGTCATCGGCGCCAACGGCCAACTTGGATCCGACCTGGTGCAGGTGTTCGCTGACTGGGATCTCGTCCCTCTGATGCACGCCGACATCGAGATCTGCGACTTCGTCCACACGCGTGACGTGCTCGGGAGGATCAAGCCGGACGTCGTCATCAACACGGCCGCCTTCGTCCGCGTGGACGACTGCGAGGACGAAGTCAGCAAAGCCTTCTGGGTCAATGCCTTCGCGGTTCGGAACCTAGCTCACGTCTGCGCTGATCTCGGTTCCACACTGGTCCACATCAGCACCGACTACGTCTTCGACGGCAAGAAGCGGGAACCGTATTCAGAAGACGACCTGCCGAATCCGATCAACGTCTTTGGAGCGTCGAAGCTGGCCGGCGAGCATTTTGTGCAGGCCATTTGCCCGAAACACCTGGTCGTCCGGTCATCGGGCCTCTACGGAAGAGCCGGATCAAGCGGCAAGGGCGGCAACTTCGTTGAAACCATGATTCGACTGGCAGAGGAAGGAAAACCAATTCGTGTGGTGAACGATCAGGTGCTTGCGCCGACGTACACGAGAGACTTGGCAGAAAGCATCAGGGACCTGCTGAACCGCGAGGCTTCTGGGCTCTTCCACGTCACGAACAGCGGTCGCTGCTCTTGGTACGAGTTCGCGGTGGCCGCGCTTGCCGGACGCAAGCAAGAAGTGTCTATCCAGCCGGTCACCTCAGCGAAATACCAGACACCTGCGCGACGTCCTCTGTTCTCAATCCTAGCCTCAGCGCGCCTCCAGCAACTCGGGCTCAGCAACCCAAGACCCTGGAAGGAAGCGCTTGCCGACTACTTAACGGAGCGCAGTTGAGATGCAGGGAGTACCGGCGAGCACCCGATTCACTGCGGCCCGCGGGTGCGAGCAGAGAATGCCTTCCAGCCATAGGAGTCGTGGGGCAAGACATAGCCTAGAGAAGTGCGGTTTGGAGAGCTGCCGCTATGCCTTATCAATAGAGCGCGCTTCTAGCAGCCGCTTCAAGGTGCTCCGGCCGCCATGCGCTGCGAAATAGGGCTGCGCATTCAGGGCGCGCTAGAAAGGCACTGCGGCAGGTCGATGGTCGCTGTTGGGATGCTCCCAAGCGGTTCCATCGGCAGCGCTGCATGTGGAAGAAGGAAGAGACAGGTCACCAGCAGAGGCTGGCACTTGTCCGCTACTCGGGAAGGCTACACATGCTCTTACGGCGGCGGTGCACACTCCCCCGCCTGAGCCTTCGATGGTGCGCGGGGGAGGTAAGGCGAGCCTGATGTTGACTGTCTACACGGCCATCGTAGGTGGCAGGGATCGCCTTCGGCCGCCCGTGGTGCGACGCCCGGACGTGCACTACGTTGCCTTCATGGACGGGCAAGCCTCCGTAGAAGGCTGGGACATCCGACAGGCGGAGACCCGCTTCGGCGACCCTGTCGTAGATGCTAAGGCGCACAAAGTGTGGCCTCATGTGTATCTTGATGCTGCCCTGACTCTCTGGGTTGATGGGACTCACCTGCCGACTGAGGCTTTCGTTGACGCCGTTCCATCTCTGCTGGCCACAGGAGACATCGCGCTCTTTGCGCACCCGTGGCGCGACTGCCTCTACGCCGAAGGAGCAGTGTGTCGGGACGCTCTGCTAGACATTCCCGAGAGGATTCAGCTGCAGCTCGCGGACTACGCCGCGCTTGGGTTCCCTCTACATCAGGGCCTCTATGCTGGTGGCGTAATCCTCCGCCGTGACTCGCACGCCAATCGTCAGCTCTCTCGGCTCTGGTGGCAACAGATTCGCCGCTACTCGAAGCGCGACCAGATCAGTCTGCCATTCGCGCTGCGCAGACTCAAGGTCTCCCCAGTCGTGATTCCCGGGCACGTTTACAGGTCGCGCTGGTTCGACTACCAGCCGCACTAGCGCAGCCAGAGAAGCTGTGGACCGGCAGGCGTGGAGCAGCTCTCAGTCCTGCTTGCTCCTTTTCACTGCCGTGCTGGCTCGTCGACCACGTGGGAATTGACGTGCCGGTAGACAGCGTAGAGCGGACT
>JAPLHM010000224.1 GCA_026389635.1 Chloroflexota bacterium
GGCATTCAGATCTACCCGACGCCACGCGTGGCCCAGGTGCTGCAGGCCGCGGTGGGGGAGTCCGACCGGCTTAACGACGAGTATGTGAGCGTTGAGCACCTTCTCATCGCCATCGCCAGCGAGGGCAGCGGTGACGCTGTGGGCATACTCAAGGAGTTCGGCATAGACCAGGAGAGGATCTACCAGGCTTTGCTGAGCATACGCGGCAGCCACCGTGTAGACGACCCGCGGGCCGAGAACAAATACAGGTCTCTGGAAAAATACGGGCGCGACCTGACCGAACTGGCGCGCCAGAATAGGATAGACCCGGTGATTGAGCGTGACGACGAGATCAAGCGCGTCATGCAGGTGCTGATCCGGCGCACCAAGAACAACCCTGTCCTCATAGGCGAGGCCGGTGTGGGCAAGACGGCCGTGGCCGAGGGCCTGGCGCTCAAGATCGTAGCGGGTGATGTGCCCGATTCGCTCAAGGGCCGCAAGGTCATCGCCCTGGATATGGGCGCGCTGGTGGCCGGCAGCAAGTTCCGCGGCGAGTTCGAGGAAAGGCTCAAGGCGGTGATGGACGAGGTCAGGCAGTCCAAGGGCGATGTGATACTGTTTATAGACGAGATGCATACGGTTGTAGGCGCAGGGGCCGCCGAGGGCGCCATCGACGCCAGCAACATGCTCAAGCCGGCGCTGGCCCGTGGTGAGCTGCAGTGCGTGGGCGCCACCACCTTTGACGAGTACCGCAAGCATATTGAAACCGACAAGGCGCTGGAGCGCCGCTTACAGCCAATTATCGTGGGCGAGCCCGGTGTAGAGGCTACCATTCAGATGCTGCGGGGGCTGCGTCCGCGCTACGAGGCGCACCACAAGGTCAAGATCTCCGACGCTGCCATTGAGGCGGCAGTCAGGCTGAGCAAGCGTTATATCACTGAGCGCTTCCTGCCGGACAAGGCTATTGATTTGCTGGACGAGGCGGCCAGCAAGCTGCGCATCGATATGGAGAGCCTTCCCCCCGAGATCAAACAGCAGGAGCAGAAGATACAGCAGTTGACCGAGGAGGAGGCTGCCGCTTCACAGCGCAGCGATTACCAGAAGGCGGCTGAAATAAAGACCGAGCGGAGCAGGATTGAGGATGAATATAATAAGGCCAGGGAGAAATGGCTGAGCGAAAAGAAGCTCGACAACGAGGTTGACGAGGAGACCATAGCCGAGCTGGTGGCCAAGCAGACGGGTGTGCCCGTCTCAACCATGAAAGAGAGCGAGGCTGAGAAGCTGATACACATGGAGGACCGCCTGCATGAGCGCATCGTCGACCAGGAGGAGGCCATTGCCGCCGTGTCCGAGGCCGTCAGGCGCGGGCGCGCCGGTCTCAAGGATCCGCGTAGGCCCATAGGCAGCTTCATCTTCCTGGGACCCACGGGCGTGGGCAAGACCGAGTTGGCCAGGGCCCTGGCGCAGTTCCTCTTTGACGACGAGGATGCCTTGATCCGCATCGACATGTCCGAGTATATGGAGAAGCACACCGTGTCCCGGTTGATCGGCGCTCCCCCGGGGTATGTCGGCTTCGACGAGGCCGGGCAGTTGACAGAGGCCGTGCGCAGGCGTCCCTTCAAGGTGATACTGTTTGACGAGATCGAGAAGGCGCATCCCGATGTTTTCAACATCTTGCTGCAGATACTTGAGGACGGCAGGCTGACCGACAGCCATGGCAGGACGGTCAGCTTCAAGGAGACCGTCATCATCATGACTTCCAACCTGGGCATGCAGGAATTCCGCAAGCAGGCGCGCAGGTTGATTGGGTTTAACATACCGCCGGACAAGCAGGATAAGGAAGAAAAGGACGAGTGGGCCAGGCTCAAGGTAGTGCTTGAGGCCGACCTCAAGAAGACCTTCCGTCCCGAGTTCCTCAACAGGATAGACGACATCATCATATTCCACCCGCTCAACGAGGCTAACCTCAAGCAGATCATCGATATGCTGGTGAGGGAAGTTGATAAGCTGCTGGCCGACCGCGGCATCGTGCTTGAACTGACGGACGAAGCTAAGGAATGGGTTTTCCGCAAGGAATACGATCCTGAATACGGCGCACGCCCTTTGAGGCGGGCCATCCAGCGGTATATCGAGAACCCGCTTTCCGGCAAGATCATCTCGGGCGAGGTCAGGGACGGCGACCGCGTGAAGGTTTCAGTCGACAAAGACGCGCTGGCATTCACCGTGGTCGCCAGCGCTTTCGGCGACGACGAACTGTCCTCCGGGACCAGGAAGAAAAAGAAAAGCAAGACTTTGAAATAATTGGTCAACTCCTCTGTAACATTTGAGCAGGTAAACCAGCGCCGTTCGGCGAGGGATTACGCGCTGTTATCGATCTCGTTCGCTGTGACCATTATCCTTTGCCTGCTGGTGGTGGTTTACTGGCAGGAGTTGGTCAGGTTTGCCAGGTACGGTTACATCGGCGTTTTCATTATCAGTTTTTTGGCTGATATTACCCTTTTTGTGCCGGTGCCCGGCATGTTCATCGTTTTCACCCTGGGAGGGATACTGAACCCGGTGCTTGTCGGCCTGATCGCCGGGGCCGGGGAAACTCTTGGATCTATGGTAGTCTACGTGACGGGTTTAAGCAGTGCAAAGGCTTTTCATGCCCTTGACCACCGTGTGATGGACAAGTTCCGGACCTGGATCAAGACCAGGGGCGCCCTGTCGGTGTTTGTCATGGCCGCTATATTGAACCCGCTTTTTTATCCCTTCACTGCCATAGCGGGTATGATGCACTTCGGCTGGTGGCGATTTTTCCTGCTCTGCCTGGCTGGCAAATCGCTCAAGAACGTGATCCTGGCTGTAGCCGGATATTTCGGTGTCCAGACCCTGATCGACCTGTTCGGAGGACGGCTGCCACTATGACGAAGGCGCCGTCTCCGCGGAGTTGGTACATTGCCCTGCTGCTGGCCATCTTTCTGGGCTGGTTTGGCCTGGACAGGTTTTACATCGGCAGGTACAAGGCCGGCTGGTTAAAGCTGGCCTCTTTGGGCGGACTGGGCGTCTGGTACGTGCTGGACATCATACTTATAGCTTCGGAGTACCGCAAGGACCGCTGGTACCGACCTCTGGTGCATGAGTGGTTCCCTAATTAGTCAATCATGAAAAATTTACAGGCAAAGTCTCAGGCAGGTTATGGCTGTAAGTGAACGAGCGGGATTTGCCTTTATCGCCGCTTTTTGTTAAATTGGTACTTTCTTGCGGGGCTGTAGCTCAATTGGGAGAGCGTCTGACTGGCAGTCAGAAGGTAAGGGGTTCGAATCCCCTCAGCTCCACCATCCAGGTAATATCATCACCATAAACTAGCTACGATTAGCACCAAAAGGCTCAATTCTCTAGTTTCGTTTGCAAGGTTGGTGATGTTATTACTAAAGCTAATACGATTCACTCCAGTAGTCCAAGTCGCAACTCGGTTTCGACCTTATTGCATTTGTTTAGTGAGATAATAACGTGTTCAGTTTTAGGAGCACCTCAGATATAATTCCGGCAGGCAGGGTGCATAATAGTTCTGCATTTCTAATGCGCCAATCCAGGCTTTTTACCTGGTCCGATAAGATTGCCCCCGCCACTGGCAATCCTATAGGAAGTAGTACTTCGAAAGGGTAGCCCTTGACCATGCTGGTGATGGGACAAAGGATGGCCAACCCCGTCTTATCATTATAGCTAATAGGTGAAAGTACCAAGGCAGGGCGGCGTCCTGCTTGTTCATGTCCGGCTTGAGGCTTTAAGGTTATCCACACTATGTCTCCGCATTTTGGAATATAGGTTGAAGCGCTTACCATGCCTCGTTACCTGCAGCGGGGCCAGTATCCGTCTCATGATGCAAATTCTCTTTATTAACCTTTGCCAATAGCTGTTTAAGAGTAAACTTCGGTTTAGCCAAAGGTGTTATTATGAGCTTTCCCTCCGATAGTGATAGTTCAATAGAGGTTTCTCTTTGCAAACCTGCTTCTGAAGCAAAAGACTTGGGGATACGCAGAGCAAGACTATTGCCCCATTTCTGTATACGAGCTTTCAATTCAAGCCTCCATAAATAGTATCTACATTGAAGATACTTCCTCCGGTGTTAATTGTCAAGTTTGATTTCAGTCAGTGGTTTGTCTTTTAAAATC
>JAPLHM010000266.1 GCA_026389635.1 Chloroflexota bacterium
ATGAGGGAGGATTCGCCCCATCGCTGCCATCCAATAAAGAAGCCGTTGAGCTGATATTGTCGGCTATCGAAATAGCCGGCTATAAGCCGGGGAGCGACTGCCATATCGCTATCGACGCGGCGGCCAGCAGCTTTTACAAGGACGGCAAGTACGTGCTGGAACGCGAAGGCAAAACCCTCAGCGGCGCTCAGATGGTGGATTTCTACGCGGACTGGGTCTCAAGGTACCCCATCATAAGCATAGAGGACGGCCTCGACGAGGACGACTGGGACAGCTGGGTCCTGCTTACGCGGAAGCTGGGTAATAAGGTCCAACTGATAGGCGACGACCTCTATGTCACCAACGTCAAGAGGCTTGAAAAAGGCATTTCTTTAATAGCCTCCAACTCGGTATTGATCAAGGTGAACCAGATCGGGACCCTGACCGAGACGCTGGCGGCCATAGAAACGGCGCGTAAAGCGGGTTGGACGGCCGTGATCAGCCACAGGTCGGGTGAAACCGAGGATACCACCATTGCCGACCTTTCGGTAGCCTGGAACTGCGGGCAGATCAAGACCGGCGCGCCCTGCCGCAGCGAACGGGTGGCCAAGTACAACCGGCTGCTGAAAATCGAAGGGGAACTTGGCAGCAAGGCAAAATATCCCGGGCGGAACGCCCTGCTGATTTAGGAGATTATTGGTATATGGAACTTTTCAAGGGCATTAACCAGATCAAACTCCCGCTTCTCAAGGTGGGCCCGGAGAACGTCAACGTGTATATCATTGAAGGCAATGACGGCAACCTCCTGATCGACACGGGCTGGAACACGCCCGAGGCTTTCAACGCACTGGCACTGGAGATGAAGAACAGCGGCTTCGCCATGAAGGACATCACAGACATTGCCGTCACCCATGTCCACCCCGATCACTTCGGCCTGGCAGGCAAAATAGCGGATATCACCGGGGCTAAAATCGCCCTCAGCGCGATCGAGGATTACCTGATCGACTCCCGTTACACACATCCCGAAAAGCTTGTAAGCGAGATGATCCTTTTTTATATGGCCAACGGCGTGCCCGACTGGGAGCTCAAGACGCTGTCCGAGGCATCTTTTAACATCCGCAGCTATGTCTCCCCCTTCAAGGCCTCACGGCTGCTGAAGGACGGCGATGTCATATCCATGCCACCATATGAATTCAAGGTCATGGCTACGCCCGGACACTCGCCGGGCCATATATGTTTTTACGAGCCGAATAAAATGTACTTTTTCAGCGGCGACCACGTCCTGCCCGAGATGGTACCCAACATCGGCTATCACATTCAGTCAGGCGAGAATCCACTGGGAGATTATGTAAAATCACTCAACACGCTCCCGGAACTGGAAGTGCGTTTTGTCTTCCCGGGCCACGGGCCGGTGTTCAGCGGCCTTGCCCCCATGACCGACGAGATTATGCGCGTCCACCGGGACAGGATGTTGAGAATCCAGAAGGTAATGGGCGTGGAGACTAAAAATGCCTTCGATGTGGCCAAAGCCATACCCTGGATTGTCAACGGCGAGGAAACGGCCTACGATAAACTGGAGCCTGTCGACCGCAGGCAGGCCGTGCTCGAGACGCTGGCGTACCTGCAGTACCTGGTTGCCGAGAACAAGGGCAAGAAGATTGCGGAAGGGGAAAAGACCTTATACTGGTCGGGGGAATAATGCATGGATAAGCTCTTGCGCAGGATCCAGGCCCTTAACCTGGAATACTCGGGCTCCCCCCAGCCAAAGCTGCTTATAGCCATGCCCAACCCGTATGCCGGTAGGGATTATGATATAGAAGTTGTTGCCCCCGAGTTCACCGCCCTCTGCCCCCTCAACCCGGGACAGCCCGATTTCGCCACGGTAAAAATTAAATATGTACCTGATAAATTGATTATTGAATTCAAGTCGCTGAAATTATACCTGACCAGTTACCGCACAGTCATGACCTTTTACGAGGAATCCACCAACCGCATACTCGATGACCTGGTCAGGGCGGTCAAGCCAGTAAGCATGGAGATCGTCAGCGAGTGGAACATCCGCGGCGGCATGTCAACCAGGATTACCGCCGCGTACAACAAGGGTAAACGAGCGAAAGGAGGTTAATGCATGGCATATAAAATAGGCATCAACGGGTTCGGGCGCATAGGCCGCCTTGTATTCAGGGCTATCAACCAGCACTACCCGGGCAAGCTTGAGATCGCGGCGGTCAACGACCTCACCGACGCCAAGACCAATGCCCACCTGCTGAAATACGACAGCACGTACGGTATCTACCCCGGCAAGGTGGAGGCATCCGCCGATTCCATCATCGTGGACGGCATCAATACTAAAGTCATCGCCGAACGCGATCCCGCCAAAATACCGTGGAAGGACCTGGGCATCGAGATCGTGCTGGAGTCAACCGGGCTGTTTACAGACGCTACTAAAGCCGCGGCACACCTGCAGGGCGGGGCTAAAAAGGTCATCATCTCGGCGCCGGCCACCAACGAAGATATTACCATCGTGATGGGCGTCAACGA
>JAPLHM010000225.1 GCA_026389635.1 Chloroflexota bacterium
GCGTGAAGGGGGGCAGCGAGAATGGGGGCAGCATGAAGATGGAAGAACCCCAGCCCTCGGTTTTCCGCACAGTTATCAGCGGGAAGGTGGTCAATACGGGCGAGGTGCCGATACGCACCCGTGACATCGAGGTCTGGATAAAGATCACGGTGGCAGGCAAAGCCGGGACCAGTGAAGTCAGGGCCGAACTCGATCCTACCCCCGATATCCTCAATCCCCTTTGCGAGACCGGGTTCCGCGCCGTTGTCCCCAACAGGACTGACCCAAAGTATACCGTCACGTCTAAAATAACCGTTCAACAGGATTGAGCCGCCTGCCGGGCATCAGGATCGGTTGCTGCGTGAAGCGTCCACCACCATAACGATGACCAGCGTACCTACGATCAGGATGAACACGGGTATCATCACCAGGCGGATATCGGGATACTCCGCCGTCCAGTAGCGGAACCAGACTTTGCCTATGATATCTTCCTTCGGCACCAGCCAGCCGGTATGAGAATCGTTGCTGGAATTGCGGTTGTCCCCCAGGACGAAATACTGGCCCTCCGGTACTACCATCTCCGGCATAAAGTAATTGGGCGCCGCGTTGATATAAGGTTCCACCAGTATACCGCCGTTTACAAGGACCGCCTTGTTCTTTATCTCAACTATGTCTCCCGGTACAGCAATAACCCGCTTGATGTAGCGTTTGATGAGGGGGTCTGACTGTTGTGTATAAAACAGATCAAAGACGGGCTTTATGCTACCTTGTGCATAAAACACTATCACGTCCTTTAGCTTCGGCTGGTCATCAAAGGAATATGATAGCTTATTAACGATAACGAGGTCACCCTCCTTATAAGTGGGAAGCATCGATACATTGTAAACCTGAAAACTCTTGATGGAGATCTGCAGGCCGATGAAGATGATGACCGCGATGAGCAGCGTGAATATGAACTCTCTTAATACCTTCAATTGGGGGTTCCCGGCATTTGATTTGGATAATTATATGCTATAAGCTATGTTTGTGCTAATAGAATAAACCTTTGTCATGCGCATTACGTTTATTCTATTTGATTCTGTATTACGGCAGAACATAAATAACAATATATATTCAGGAGGTACTTAGTAAATTGAAGAAAACGGTGATCATCTTAGCAGGTATCTTAGTAGTCTCACTGTTCCTGGTGGGATGCGCCCCGGCGCCGGCCACGGTTTACCAGCCGGCCTCGCCAGCGCAATCTGTAGTCTCTGGTTCCACCGGCATTATAGTCAGCCAGCAAAGCTTGGGCCTGTGGGTGGACGGGCTGGGCAAAACAACTGGAACACCCGACGTGGTGCTGCTGACACTCGGTGTTGAATCGCAGCAGAAAACGGTGGCGGTGGCACAGAAACTGGCGTCCGAAGCCATGAACGCTGTAATACAGGTGCTGAAGGGCAATGGTATCGCTGATAAGGATATTCAGACCAGCCAGTTCAACATCCAGCAGGTCACCCGCTGGGACGACAAGCAGAGCACATACATAGTGGACGGCTACAAGGTGTCCAACATGGTAACTGCCAAGATCAGGGATATTGCCAGGGCGGGACCCATCATAGATGCGGCCGCCACTGCAGGAGGCGACCTTACCAGGGTAAACGGCATAGGCTTCACTGTTGATGACCCCACCCCATATTACAAGATTGCCCGTGAAAAGGCAGTCCAGTACGCTATGGAGAAGGCAAAACAGATCGCCCAGGTATCCGGTATCAGGCTGGGCAAGGTAATCTATATATCCGAAGGCGCCAATTATGCACCGGTCGTGCGTGAGAATTACGCCATGAAATTCTCCGCCATGGATGCGGCGGCGCCTGTCCCCACGCCCATTAGCCCAGGGGAACTGGAGTTCCAGCTGACCGTCCAAATGGTCTACGAAATAAATTAAAGTGGTTTAAAAATACAGGGTATTACTTTAAATATGCTCAGCCGGCCCCTTGATTTCATGGCGTATGCCCTTTCCCTTGCCGAGTTGGCGCTGGGTTACACCAGCCCCAACCCGGCGGTGGGGGCTGTGATCGAAAGGGACGGTCTGGTGGTTGGCTTGGGGCACACCCAGCAACCCGGGCTGGAGCATGCCGAGATCATGGCGCTTAACCAGGCCGGTGAGATGGCCCGGGGGGCTACATTATATGTGACTCTGGAGCCGTGTTGCCATCACGGCAGGACCCCTCCCTGCACAGAGTCGATCATCAGCGCCGGTATCTCAGAGGTCAATATCGCCGTGGCCGACCCCAATCCGCTGGTTTCAGGCAAGGGCATAGAGTGCCTCAAGGCCGCCGGCATCAAGACGATAATCGGGGAGTATGATCAGAAAGCCAGGGAGATCAACGAAGGCTATTTCAAATATATAAAAACGGGCATTCCTTTTGTCATCGCCAAGTTTGCCATGAGCTTAGATGGTAAGATAGCCACCAGGACGGGCGACTCCAAATGGATAACCAGCGAGGAGGCGCGTAACTATGCGCACGGGCAAAGGCACAGCGTTGACGCCATCATGGTCGGCGCCGGGACCATAATTACCGACGATCCCCGGCTGACCGCTCGCGGGTACAGCGGCAGGGGTGGACGTGCCAGGCTGCAGCCGCTCAGGGTGATAGTGGATGGCAAGGGGCGCGTCCCGGACACGGCCAGGGTGTTCTCCGAGCCGGGAAAAACGCTGGTGGCGGTGGTGGATGGACTGGTCAACGTGGAAAAACTCAAGACGGAGCGGGAGGGCGCGGAGTATATTGTGATCAGGTCGGACAACGGACTGATCGATATCGCCGAACTCCTGAAAACGCTCGGCCAGAGGCAGATTACCACGGTCATGATAGAGGGCGGCAGCAGACTCTTAGGTTATGTGTTTGACCATCACCTGGTGGATAAGGTGCTTGCTTTCGTCGCGCCCATTATAATAGGTGGTGAAGACGCCAGGACCGCGGTCAGCGGCAGGGGCGTGGAGAAGGTCAAGGATGCTCTGCAACTGAAAGATATTAAGATAGAGAAATTTGATAACGAATTCTTAATCAGCGGGTATACCTGAAGATAACTATGTTTACTGGCATTATCGAGGAGATCGGTTCGGTACAGCAGCTCAGCGCCAAAGGCCTGGCCGTGCAGGCTAAGGACGTTCTGGCCGGCACGGGCATGGGAGACAGCATCTCTGTAAACGGCGCGTGCCTCACGGTTATAGATATGGCTAAATCAGGTTTCACGGTGGAGATAATGCCCGAGACTAAGAGGCTGACCAATATCGGGGATTTGCACGTGGGGGACAGTGTAAACCTGGAACGCGCTCTGCCGGCGCAGGGCCGCCTGGGCGGGCATTTTGTGCAGGGGCACGTGGATGCTGTGGGCAAGGTGCTGTCGCTCCAGCCCGACGGTGAGGCCGTAATACTGAGTATCAAAGCCCCCGAGGATGTACTAAAATACCTGGTGAAAAAGTGCTTTGTCGCCGTCAACGGCGTCAGCCTGACGGTCACTGAATGCAGCGCGTCACAGTTTTCAGTATCCCTCGTATCTTACACAAGGCTAAAGACTAACCTGGGCACACTGAAGCAGGGAAACAAGGTCAACCTGGAGATTGACATAATCGCCAAATATATAGAGAAATTTTACCACCCGGGCAAGCAAGAGGGTATAATCAGTCTATTGGATCAGTATGATTATCTAAAAGCGAGGTAAACCTAATGTCACTGTCACCCATCCCCGAGATTATTGAAGATATCTCTGCCGGCAAGTTCGTCATCATAGTTGACGATGAAAACCGTGAGAATGAAGGCGACCTTGCCATAGCGGCGGAGAAGGTCACCCCCCAATTAATCAATTTTATGGCTACCCACGCCCGCGGGCTGATCTGTATGCCCATCATAGGCAAGCGTCTGGATGATCTTGAGATCCCGCCCATGGTGCAGGAGAACACATCGAAATTCACCACGGCTTTTGCCGTGTCCATCGAGGCAAAAAACAAGACCACCAGCGGCATCTCGGCATTCGACAGGTCCATAACGGTGAAGGCGGTGCTGGACCCCAGGACGCAGGCAGAGGACATCGCACGGCCGGGCCATATGTTCCCCCTCAGGGCCAGGGAGGGCGGCGTGCTGGTGCGCGCGGGGCACACCGAGGCCGTAGTTGACCTGTCCAGGATGGCCGGGCTTTACCCGTCGGGCGTTATCTGCGAGATACTCAACGAAGATGGCTCCATGGCCAGGCTGCCGCAACTGGAGATACTGGCGGAAAAATACGGCATTAAGATAGTCAGCATAGCCGACCTGATAACCTACAGGAGGAAGTACGAGAGACTGGTCCAGAAGGTGGCCGAGGCCAAATTCCCCACCAGGTACGGTGATTTTACTATCATGGCATATAAGAGCACCGTCGATACCGATGAGCATGTGGCGCTGGTGATGGGGGACGTGACTGACAGCAAGTCCATTCTCGTCCGCGTTCACAGCGAATGCGTGACGGGTGACGTCTTCGGCAGCCTGCGCTGCGATTGCGGCGAGCAGGTGCAGATGGCCATGAACATGATAGCCGGGGAGGGCAGAGGCGTCTTCCTTTACATGAGGCAGGAGGGCCGTGGTATCGGACTGCATAATAAGTTAAAGGCCTATGAACTGCAGGACAGGGGAATGGATACCGTAGAGGCCAATATTGCCCTGGGTTTTGAGGCTGATTTGAGGGACTACGGCATCGGCGCCCAGATCCTGGCCGACCTGGGATTGCACGATATACGCCTGCTGACCAACAACCCCAAGAAGATAATCGGGCTGGAAAGCTACGGGCTGAAGGTCGTGGAAAGCATCCGGCTGATAGCCGCGCCCACCGAATACAACAAGAGTTACCTGAAAACCAAGCAGGAGAAGCTGGAGCACCTGCTAACCATCGATGATTAGCACGCGGGAAATAACCGAGGAGGTCTCAGATGTCTAAGAATTACCAGGGTATGCTGGCAGGCAAAGGTCTTAAATTTGGTATCGTGATCGCACGCTTCAACGAGATAATAACGGGCAGGCTGCTGGAGGGCGCCCGGGACTCCTTGCTCAGGCACGGTGTCAGTGAGCAGGATATCGATATCGCCTGGACACCCGGCAGTATGGAGATACCGCTGGCCGCCAAGAAGATGAGCGAAACAGGGAAATACAATGCCATCATCTGCCTTGGATGCGTGATAAGAGGTGGCACCCCCCATTTTGAATACGTGGCCTCGGAAGTTAACCGCGGTATTTCACGGCTCAGCCTTGACAGCGGGATACCGGTCATCCAGGGAATTATCACTGCGGACAACATGGAGCAGGCCATAGATAGGGCCGGCGCTAAGGAAGGCAACAGGGGCTTCACCGCCGCCAATAGCGCGATCGAGATGGCGAACCTGATCAAGAGCTTCGGCTCTTAGGGTTTTAATCCACTATCCTGTAGACTTTGTCCCCGTGCCGTACCCTGTCTGACACCTTGATCCCAATGGCATCGCCCGCTTTGGCGACAGGCACACTCTGGTTGTGTATCTGCATGGAACTGACCAGCACCTCCATGTCGGTGGTATGGCCCTTGATGTGAATTTTGTCGCCGACCTTGAGTTCACCGGTCAGTTCAATTGCCGCCACCACGGGCCGGGCAAAGAAATCCACTATCAGGCCAATCTCTACTTCTGCCACGGTTGCACCTCCGTTTTCAACTCACTCCTCTTAATTGTGCTTTCAGTATATTTGCACAGGGCCGATAAATCAAGGTTTCCTGCCCCTGCGGCGGCGCGTTTGAATATTTGACAGTAGCTGTGATATTGGGCTAAATTATATGCCCGTCCCATGGTTCACACCCCGCGGCCATGTTCCGGTTACAAAAGTAGTGCTCTTATGATGATGGAGGTTTTATTATGCTTGAAAAAGTGACGCGCCTGGTCATGGCGGGTTTATTTGTTATGGCTTTGATATCGGCGGTATTTATCAACGTCAGCCATGTGAGGGCAGCCGACGGGCAGAACGTTGAAAAGCTGGAATTAACATGCCAGTACCCCGTGCTGAGCAGCTACGCAGGGTTGAATTATTCCTACAGCATCAGCATCAACTACACGGGCAGCAAGGAATCCAAGGTTTTCAATCTGAAAGCGGTAGTCCCCGATGGTTTCGGTTACGTTATAACCCCGGGTTACGGCGAGGGTCAGGAGATAGCTGCCATAAGGCTCGACGGCAGCAGGGGTTACCCGGAGACTGTGAAGCTGACTGTCAGGCCATATGCCTGGAAGGTGCCTTCGCCGGGCGAATACCCGGTCATATTTGAGGCCGCTTCCGGCGACCTCAAGGCCGCTATTGAACTGAAGGCCATCGTCACCGCCAACTACGACCTCAGGTTGACAACGCCCGATGGCCGGCTCAACACCGAGGCGACGGCCGGACAGGAGAGCAACTTTACCGTGACCGTAGCCAATACGGGTTCGGCGGACCTTGAGAAGGTGGGGATCAGCTGCCCATCTAAAGACAGGCCAGGCGGCTGGACCGTTACCTGCAAGCCGGAGACGCTTGACCTGCTCAAAGTGCGGGACACCAAAGAGGTGCAGGTAACCGTAAAGCCGGCAGAAAAAACCATAGCCGGTGATTACATAATTACTATTCAGGCTGAACCGGAAGCTAAAAACGCATTTACAAACCTGCAGATAAGAACTACCGTTCTTACACCTACCATCTGGGGATGGGTGGGCGTCGGCATAGTCATACTGGTGGTGGTGGCGCTGGCAGTCATATTCATCCGTTTCGGACGCCGCTAACAGGCAAATATGAGCGACAACCTGGTAATCGAGACACGCGATTTAACCAAGGCCTACGGTAAATTCACTGCCGTTAAAAACCTCAACCTGCGTATAACGGAAGGCGAGGTTTTTGGCCTGCTGGGCCCCAACGGAGCGGGCAAGACTACTACCATACTCATGTTGATGGGCTTTTGCGAGCCCACATCGGGCTCGGTGCGCATCGCCGGGTACGACCCGGCCCGCGAGCCGGTCAAGGTCAAAAGAGTTGTCGGTTACATGCCGGAGAGGATCGGTTTTTACGACGACCTCACGGCTCGCGAAAACCTCGAATATACTGGCCGCCTCAACGGACTCGGCGGCAGCCTGCTTAAGTCCAGGATAGCCGAGTTGATTGAGACCGTCGGCCTGAAGGACAGGGCCGACCAGCCGGTGGGCAAGTACTCGCACGGCATGAAGCAACGCCTTGGCATTGCCGACGTGATGATCAAGCAGCCCAGGATCGCCATCTTCGATGAACCCACCTCAGGCATAGACCCGGAAGGCACCGACCAGGTACTCAACCTGGTGCGGGCCATGGCTATGCAGAAGGTCACAGTTATAATTTCATCCCACCAGTTGCACCAGTTGCAGAAGGTGTGCACCGGCGTGGGCATCTTCTCCAGGGGACAAATAATAGCCTCCGGGCCCGTCGATAAGCTGGGCAGGGAGGCCCTCAGAAAGGGCAACTACAATATCATCCTGCCCATAGCGCAACTGGCGGACAGGGTGCGCTCCGAGATAAGCAGGATCCCCGGCGTTTTCAGCATCGACAGCATCGCAGACAGCACGATCGTCTCGGCGGACGAGGACGTCAGCGCGGAGCTCGAGAGGGTGGTGCTTGAGATAACCGGGCTCAAGGTGCAGATGAAGGTCGAGGAGTTCGAGCTGGAAGAGATATATATGAAATATTTTGAAGGGTCCTCAATATGAAGGGCTTATTAGAGATCATCAGGAAGGAGCTGGCGGACAGCTTCAACAGCAAAAGGTTCATCATACTGTTCCTGCTGGTATATATGGCCGGCATAGCGACGATTTACATAGCCGCCCAGAATATCAGGACGGCGGTCGGCGATTCGACGCGGGACATCTTCCTCAACCTGTTTATCGTGTCAGGCAGCAATATGCCCTTCTCCTTCCCACTGTTCATGTCCATTTTCATCCCCATCATCGGCATAGCCCTGGGTTTTGACGCGGTCAACAGCGAGAGGACCAGCGGGAACCTCAGCCGCCTCCTCGCCCAGCCCATCTACCGGGATAACGTGATCAATGGCAAATTCCTGGCCGGCCTGGCCATGATAACCATCCTTATCGTGAGCGTGGTATTCATCGTAGCGGGCCTCGGACTGCGCCTGATAGGCGTGCCGCCGGAGGCAGAGGAGATACTGCGGCTGTTTATGTTCGTGATCGTGAGCATCCTGTACGGAGCCTTCTGGATGTCCCTGGCGGTGCTCTTTTCCGTGCTGTTCAAAAAGACCTCTACCTCGGCCCTGGCCTCAATCGCCGTATGGATCTTCCTGTTTCTTTTCATGGGGATAATCGCCAATCTCATAGCCGGGGCCGTTTACCCGGTCAGCCAGGATTCCACCGTTGCCCTGGTGGCCGACTACGACAGCCTTTACCGCATGATCAACCGCGTCTCCCCGGGGACTCTCTATGCCGAGAGCATCCAGGCCATACTCCTTCCTGTCATGGGCAGCAGCAGCCCCACCATGATGATGATAGGCATATATTCAGGGTTGATGCCGGCCCCGCTGCCCCTCAGCCAGAGCCTGACATTGGTCTGGCCCCAGCTGGTGGGACTGGTCGCCCTGACGGCTATTTGTTTCGCCGGGGCTTACATCAAGTTTATGCGCGAGGAGATCAGGTCAACATAAGATGATATTCAAAGCTTTAACCGTGGGTTTCATAGCTACCAACTGCTACATCGTGGGATCGGATACCACCAGGAAGGCCATGGTCATCGATCCCGGCGCGGATTCCAAAGCCATACTTAAGGCGGTTAACGACGATAAACTGTCAGTGTCGCTGATCGTTATAACCCACAGCCACTTCGACCACATCGGGGCAGTGAAGGCCATAAAAGAAGCCACCGGCGCCAAATTCGCCGTGGGTGCAGGGGCTGAGAAATCGTCGCCTGGAGCATTCATCAAGCTGGTGGCGGCCATGTCCGGCGGGTCGGCCAAAATACCTGAGCCCGAACTGTTCCTGTCGGACGGGGACAAGATCGATATCGACGACCTGCATTTTGAAGTGCTTTTTACCCCCGGCCACAGCCCCGACGAGATATCTCTTT
>JAPLHM010000096.1 GCA_026389635.1 Chloroflexota bacterium
CCAGGGTAGGCCAGTCCCACGCTGCCCTCCTTGTAGGTAAGGTCTGAGCGCTGCATGGTGGCTGAGGCCGAGCACTCGGTCAGGCCCCAGGCCTCGAGTATCTTGATATTGAGCGCGCTGGAGGAGTCCTTCATGAGCTGGGCCGGCATAGCCGAAGCGCCCGAGATGCCGATGCGTAGCGACGAGAGGTCATACTTGCCGCGCTCCGGGTGATTGATCAGCATGAAGTACATGGCCACCACCATGGGGATGAAAGTAATACTGTGTTTTTCGATCTGCTCGAATATCTCGACCGGGTTGAAGGGGTCGAGCAGGACGAATGATGAGCCGGTCACCAGTGAGCAGAGAATCACGGTAATGCCGAAGCCGTGGAAGGCCGGCACCACCATCAGTGCGCGGTCATTGTCCCCTAATTTAAGCAGGTTGACGATCACGTCGGCGTGGAAGAAGAGGTTGGCATGCGTGAGCATGGTGCCCTTGGGCTGGCCGGTGGTGCCCGACGTGTAGAGTATCTCGACGATGCTGTCTTCCCGGCAGAGGGCTTTGAATGGGGATGAGGGGGCGTCTGCCTCGAGTTTGGAGAAATCCAATCCCTCGCGGTAGGCGCCGTTCACGATAAGGTGCTTGAAGAGAGGAGGCTTATTTTCGATCTTGCTGTAGTGCTCGGCAAAGGCCGGGTTTGCCACCAGGGCCACCGAGTCGCTATCCCGCAGCAGGTATTCCAGCTCACGCTCCTTGTAAAAGATGTTGACCGGCACGGCCACCGCCCCTATGTAAGCGCAGGCAAAATATGTCACGATGAACTCGGGGCAGTTGTTGAGCATGATGGCTACCTTGTCATCCGGCCTGACGCCGAGTCCGTGCAGGGCGTGCGCAAACCGCTGCGCCCTGGCCAGGAGCTGGCTGTACGTTACGAGCTGGTCCTTGAAGATGATGGCGGGTTTGTTGCCAATTGAGGAGGCCCTGGCCTCCAGCATACCTGGCAGATGCATTTCAACCTCCTGTCTGGTTTAACGGAATTTGTACTGGTATCATTATAGCAGGAGGGTAAAGAGAAAAAATGAGATTATTGATTTTGAGCAACAGGTTCACACGTTCTCTTATTGCGCTGCTACTGGCAGCATCCTTTACCGTATGTATGCCGGCAAACCATGTCAAAGCTGATGAAGCTGTGCAGCCGGCTGCAAAATACCTGGTGCTGATAAGCATCGATTCCTGCCGGCCGGACTACCTCTCCCTTGCGCCGACGCCCAACATCGATGCGCTTAAGGCGTCCGGTACCTCCTACTCCGGTTCCTGGGTGGGGCAGGTGAGCAACGATACGCCGCCCGGGCAGACCAGTATGTCCACCGGGTCATTCGGTAAAAATACGAAAATAATCAGCTTCAACTGGCGGGACAGCCGCGTCCTGCCCGCGGACTGGGAATTCAAGTTCGCCATCACCCAAAAAGTGCTGGACTTTATCAAGCTTACCGGTTGGGATGCGCTCGGCCTGTGGTACCAGCAGAACATGGTGCGCAAGACCATCGAGGGCAACTTTATCACCAATTTCGATAATGTAGCCTCCGGGTTCTTCAACAGTTATATCAAAGAATCCGGCGTCACCAGCATCGGGTCCCTCTATAAAAAGGCCAACCCGGGCGCGAAGGTGGCCGCCATCAGTTGTGATAAATGGTATGCCTGCGCCGGCCTGGCGGCGGACAGCGCCGATTACACCGTGTTCGCCCAGGCCAAAGGTGTGGCGCCCGTGGGCTACAACAATGTTCACAGCCTGAAGCCGGCGGGAGTGACAGGTATGCTGCCGCCCGATTACATCATGAACGATGCGTCCCTGCTAAGGGAGGTAAAGGACGAGCGCGATACCGACACCTGGGCAACCGACGTAGCGCTACAAATGATCGAGAAGACCGCCCCGCAGGTATTGCTCATCAACCTGCCGGCCATCGACGACGCGGGTCACGCCAGCGGCGGCATCACCGATCCGCAGAAGATGGCCGCCGTAATTGCCAACGTGGACTTACAAATCGGGCGCATCATGGACGCCTATAAGAAAGCGGGCAAATACGAACTTCGCCAACGTGGGGACACACGTGTACCTGATGGACCAGACACAGACGCAGCGGGTGGCAGAGAAGCTCAACGGGGCCAACATCCCCGGCATTTTCGGCGCTTATTACCGTGTCAAGTCCGCCGACGGCAAATACAGCTACGTTCCTACCGGTGACACCGCACCCAGGGTTGGGGGTGACCTGGACAGGTGTTACCGCTACCTGCTCGACACCTATGCGGGGGAGAGCAGTCCCGACATAGAGCTGCTACCCGTAGAGAACTGCCACATCAACTGGACCATGTTCGACTGCAAGCCCTTCTTCTGCCAGCATGATTCCATTTCCTGGCTTCAGCAGAACAACATCCTCATCATATCCGGCCCGGGGGCAAAGAAGGGCTTTGTTTCGGAAAGCCCGGCGCGCCTGGTGGACATCGCGCCCACGGCGCTGACATTGCTGGGAGTAAGGCCGGAGCGCATGGACGGCATCGTG
>JAPLHM010000229.1 GCA_026389635.1 Chloroflexota bacterium
AGGTCCGGCCTGTCCTTATCGCGATAGGGGCTTTCGCCAGCATTGATTTTCCTGAACGTCCCCGCGGTATCGGCTGCAATATCGCCGGCTGTCTTTTCCGCAAGCTGGATCACCGCTTCCCTGGCGACACTGTCCGTCGCATAGCGGGGCAGAGCATAACTCGTAATAATCTCCTCATAAACGCTGAGGGCACCGGGCTTGTCCGATTTCTTCATCTCATCCAGGGCCTTCTGCCAGGCTTCGATGGTTGCATCGGCCGTCTGGCGGTTAAAAGCAAGGTGCCAGTCGGCCCGCCGCAAGAATGATACCGGCTCGATCTCCGCCGGGTTTATACCGGCCTGGTAAGCGATGAATTGGAACCCCTGTGAAGGAGCTACCCAGAGGTCAACCTTGCCGTCCATGAGCTTCTTGATGCACTGGATATTGTTCTCGCTGACATCGAGGTTGGTGAAACCCTTCTCCATAAGGTAGAGCTGGTTGGAATCATCCTTGTAAACGGCGATCGACTTAACTTTCCTGGCGTCGTCCAGGGAGCTGATATTGATATTCGATCCCCGCCTGGCATAAAACCATTCATCGGAAAAGCCAATGGGGCCGACCCACTTGAACATCTGTTCCCTGAAGGGCATCCTGCCCGTAGAGTAGATCATGGTATTGGGCTGGTTCTGTACTATGTCGTATCCCCTTGACCACTGCATCAACTCAATGGACGCGTCGCTGCCCGTCTTGTTTATGAGCGAACGCACTATCTCGGTTGACTGCCCGCTGATATTGCCCCTTTCATCCGTAAAGTTATATGGCGGGTTGTCCTCTGTGATGATACGGAGTTTACCGGCAGGCACAACACAGGCCCAGCCGGAGATCAAGACCAACGCCGCCAGCAATAGCCCTGCAAATATTTTCATCACACTCGCCTCCTTGATATTAATCCTTCAACTGCACTGCCGCCTGATGCATATTTTTACACACGTCCGATATAAATGTCCAGAGCTTAACAAGCGCGGGGCTGCCCGTGATATAGTATTGAACTTTTGCATGTCTTCACACGCCTGCAGATTTCTTATATCATTAACACGTAATTCATTGATTGATTGTACAATTAGCAGAAATTTTATATTATTATGCGCAGCAGGGCCGGGTAAGGCAGAGCGCGCATGAGCTGTATTGAGAGGTATTATTGATGCCGCAGAAAAAAAAGAGGGTATTTCAGACTGCAATGGTCTCGAAGCCGGGCAACAAGCTGAACCGCACGCAGCGTGGAAAACAGATAGCCAGCTACAGGAAAAGTCAGATCACCCGTGCAGCATATGAAATCATAGCGGAAAAAGGCTATTACAATTTCACCATGATGGATATCGCCAAGCGGGCTGGCGTTTCCTCGGGCCTGATACACCACTATTTCAAGGACAAGGAGAATATGCTGGTCACGCTGCTGAGGGAGATGCAGCAGAACGTGCGCTTATCGCTGGAGAGGGCTCTTGAACCGGTGGCCGATCCCAGGGAAAAATTAGGCATCTTCATTGACCAGGCCTTCGGCCTTGTCGAGAATGAGAAGGAATATATCTATGTCACCTTTGATTTCCTGACGCAGATCAAGTTCAACGAGCGCATGCAGCGCATCCTGAGCAAGCTGTACAGGGGTTACAGGGAAACCCTCACACAGATACTGCGGGAGGGCAAGGAAAAGGGTATCTTTAAGGACGTTGACGAGCACTACATATCAACGATTTTTTCCTCCATCCTGCTGGGATTTGAACAGCAGTATATAGTGGATAACAGCGCGTTCTTTTACCACGAGTACACCGTCAGGGTAAAAAACTTTATCTTTGACATGGTACTGATCAGGAAATAGCATCGCGGGACGGGATAACTGCATCATCCCTGCACAATTGCATCAGCATCTCAAAGGCCAGTTCCTCGCCCAGGTTGCCTAGTTCAAAGTCCCCTATAATTTGCTGAACTTCATGCTTGATCCCCAGCATGGCCAGCCCCTTTTCATCCAGCGGGAACTCGGGGAAGAGCAAGAACAGCCTGGCTATCTCGCCTTTGCTGCCGCAGATGAGCTCTTCTACGGGTTGCTGCATGAGGTCCTTCTCGTCTCTTGTCAGCGGCGCTGCCGTGAACACCTCGTTGCAAAAATGATAGCGGCATTCGCGCGGCCGCCTGTCGAAGATGGGACAGGCGCTGAAGTACCCCGAGAAAAACATGCAGTGGATATTCTTGCAGCAGTAGCCGTTGCAGTGCGGGCAGATCCCTGCCGCGGCCTCATTCATGATACCAACCAGCCGTGTTATGCCGGGTCCGAAAAGCTCCCCGAACTCGCTGTCGGTTAAAAATATCTTTGTATTAAGCCTGTCGTCTATCACGCGCAATTACCGTCCTGATGATGATTCCTCAGCTTTGACAGCCCTGCCTTTAAAGCTTATATTTAAAAACGTGCCTCAATATTACCAGCTATCCAGCAATAAGCTTAAAATCTGGTGGGATTCCGCGCGCTGGGTAGCGCTTCCCAACTCGGCCATGGCCTGCCTTCTGGGAGGCCTGCTGGCCTATGCCCAGGGTGAATTTAATTTACTTTATTTTAGCATAGCCTTCATGGGTGTCATGGTAGTACACCTCGGCGCCAACCTGCTGGACGACTACGCCGACCTTAAGGCCGGGGGCATCGGTCTTAGAGATACAGTACAGAGCAAAGTGACTGACCCCGTCCGCACCGTCAAAGCCCCCTACGTTTTGAGCGGTGATATCAAGCTGAACCACCTATTAATAGTCTCCTTCATACTGTTCGCCCTTGGTATAGCTGCCTGCATCTACCTCACCATCCAGTCCGGCTGGCCGGTGGCGGTCATAGCAGCGGCCGGCGCCGTAATCAGCTTTTTCTACTCCATGCCGCCGCTCAAGTTTTCCTACCGGGGCCTGGGTGAACTGGTGGTGAGCGCCTCCCTGGGCCCGGGCATATGCTTAGGCACATACTATGCCGTAACCGGCAGCTTCAGCTGGGCGCCCATACTAATAGCCTTGCCGGTCGGCATCCTGGTAGGCCTGATCCTGTTCATTCACTCGGTAATGGATTACAGGCCGGATACAGCAGCCAGCAAGAGAACGCTGGTCTCAGTTTTAGGCAGCCAGGCCAGGGCCGTCGCACTGCTGCCGTTTATACTGTCTTCCGCCTATATTATCATCATCCTCGGCATTATGCTGGTAATTTTACCCGCGACCACCCTGCTTGTATTGCTCAGCCTTCCCATGGCAGTTTCATTCATTCAGACAGGCCACAAAATCAGGGACGGGCAATACGACAGGATCAGGGCCAGGTGGTGGATGGGACCCATGGAGCAGATGCTTGAGGGACACGACTGGTTCATCATCGCGTGGAGGCAGGCCCGCAACCTGCTGATCTTCTTCACACTGCTCATTTTCATCGCTTATATCATCGTAATTATCTCTTAGAAGAGGACGCCCGCATGTTAGAAGTGCTGTATTACGCAAACTGGTATTTAAGGAGCCGTTTCCTGGGCCGCAAAATGCCGCTGCAGTCGGTGGTCTTCATCACGTCCCGCTGCAACCTTAAATGCAGGCATTGCGCCATATCCAAAGCCACCGAGGGCGGGCTACTGGAGACTGAGGACTTCAGCTTCCAGAAAGTCAAGGGCCTGCTCAAGGAGTGCCACCATGCCGGCTCACGCATGGTCACGTTTGAGGGTGGCGAACCGCTGCTGTGGAAGGACGGCGACCTCACGCTGGAGGACCTGGTGATCGAGGCCCGCCGCATGGGTTTCGTGTCCACCAGCTACAGTACCAACGGGACCCTGCCCATACCCGACAGCAGGACGGACCGCATATTTGTCAGTCTCGATGGCACAAGGAAATACCACGATATGATCCGCGGTGAGGGCTGCTATGACCTGGCTATTAAGAACATCTCGGAATCGAAATACCGGCACATCAGCGTTAATTTCGTGGCCAACGTGCTGAACTGGGAATGCGTGCCGGAGTTCATCGAGGAGATGGCCGGGGTCAAAAACATCAGGGGGATGTCCTTCAACTTCCACACCCCGCATGCCGGCACGGAGGACATGTTCCTGCCCTGGGAGAAGCGCAGCCAGGTCATCGACTGGCTCATCAGCTACAAGAAGAAGGGTTATTTTATCATCAACTCCACGGAGGGCCTCAGGCGCCTGCGCAACAACAAGTATGTGCAGCGCTGCTGGGTGACCGACTTCGTGCTGCCCGACGGCAAGCGCTATCCCTACTGTCCGGGCTACGATGAAAAAATATGCGAAAGGTGCGGCTACGGCATGGGCGCAGAGATGTCGGCGGTTTGGGACTTTGTGCCGTCAACTATTGTGGAAGGACTCAGGCTCTTCTCCAAAGTTTAGCATGCATTTTACCCGCTTATCAGCCCGGTGAAATTTCACGGCCGGTCGCCCCGGCAACGCCCTCTAATTGGCCGTTTGATTATTCTTGCGCGATGGGTTTTGCAGGGATTTCAATTCCTCGAGCATACTGGTGTAGTTGTAGGCCTGCTCCTCGGTTATCTGCCCCTTCTTCAACAATGCGGCCAGGGCCTGGTTAAGCGTCTGCATCCCTTCCTTGCTGGACACCTGTATCTGGCCGTAAAGCTGGTGTATGCGTCCCTCGCGTATTGTATTCCTGATTGCGTTGTTGCTGAGCATTACCTCGCAGGCCGGGATCATTCCGGTATCGCCCTTGCAGGGTATGAGGAACTGGCAGACAACGGCCACGAGTATCAGTGAAAGCTCGCTCCTCACCTGTTCCTGCTGCTTTTCAGGAAACATGTCGAGGATACGGTTGACCGTCTGAGCGGCATCTATAGTGTGCATGGTTCCCAGCACCAGGTGCCCTGCTTCGGCTGCCCTGATGGCCGTCTGCATGGTCTGGATCTCCCGTATCTCTCCTACCACGATTATATCGGGATCATGCCGCAGTGCGTGTACCAGGGCAACTTCAAATGATTCGGTGTCGTGCCCCACGTTCCGCTGTACTATCAGGCACTTTTTGTTCTTAAAGACATATTCGATGGGGTCCTCGATGGTTACTATATTGCGCTGAACGTTCTCATTAAGGTGTTCGACCATTGCAGCAATTGTGGTCGATTTGCCGCTGCCCTTGGCCCCGGTGATGAGTATTAGCCCCGACCGTCTCATGGCCAGGTCCTTTAGAACCGGGGGAAGGTTTAAATCCTCCAGGCCTGGAATCTCATATGGGATTATCCTGACAGCAATGCTCAGGGTGGAGCGCTGCTGCATCACATTCACCCTGCACCTGGTATAGTCCCTGATGCTGTATTCGAAGTCCAGTTCATGCCGGGCTGTAAACAACTTCCTCATCTCGGTGGTGGTAATCTCTGC
>JAPLHM010000018.1 GCA_026389635.1 Chloroflexota bacterium
CTCGTAGAGTATGGGTATCGCCATGTTGGACATCCCCACCTCGTAGATATCAGGGAACGCCAGCGCCACCCGTACACCGGCCGCTTCCCAGTTTTTGGGCGTGGAATTCCATTCCCCGCCGGTGTATCGTGCGGGTTTTACAATACCCTGCAATATTTTGTCGTTAATCTGGAGCATACAGGTGAGACTTCAATTATAACCGCCACAATGCCCGGTCACAAAGACGACACATCACTTAGCGTAGATTGAAGATTGCACCGTCATACGCGGTAAAGCGTTGACACCCACCAGTGAGAAAGAGTATAAAGTAGGCTGTTACAGGCAGGGGCACTCCTTTAGAACAGGGTAGGGGAATTAAGTATGGTGCAAAAATCTGGTAAGAATAGGGCCAGGCAGACCGTTATGCAGATTATTGGGCCTCACCCTGCGCCTAAGAAGGGCAGGGCAGGTAAGGGGAGGAGTATGGCCGGCAGACCGGAGCCGGAAGCGGGACAGGTGACAGCTCTGCTGGGCGGGATGCCCGACGGAATATGCATCTTCGATAAAACAGGCACGATCACTTTTTGCAACGCGAGTTTTGCTGTTATCAGTGGGCTGCCGCTCAGGAAACTGGCAGGGCGCAAACTGAGAAAGAATGCGCTGTGGGGAGAGCAGGGAAAGGCAGACGAGTTCAGGGAGTTATGGCAAAGGGCCAGGGAGGCGGGACAGCAACTTATGGTGGCTGCCCAGCCCGTCAGCAAACCGGGGCAGCCAACTCGATACTGGGATCTGAAGCTTGTGCCATATTTATCCAGGAAGAAACGATTCGATGGCATGAGCCTGCAGATCAAGGATGTTACTGAAGAGGCCAGGCCGCAGAACAGGGAGCGCCTGCTGACGGGCTATTATTCCGCAGCATTGAGGCACCAGTCGGTTCAGCCGCTGCTGGATGAGCTGGCAAGCATGATTAAAGAGTACAGCAGCTGCCCATCTGTGCAGATAGTTATCCTGGACAGTTATGGCAACAGGACCCTCAAAGCCGGGAGCGGGCGCAGTCCAGGCCTGTGGGACGGTAACAGGTCCCTTTCCCAGCCTGCCATCGAGGCGCTCTTCAGCGAGGCAGGTGCAGAGTTTTCCTGCGGCAGTCAAGGCTCACTTTGCCTGGGCGATATCACCGCCATGCAAGAGCGGTTGGAAGGCAGCCTGAAAAAACTGGTGATGGATGCCTTCAACTCCTACAGTTATAAATCGCTGGCATTGGTGCCCGTCAGGTTGGAGGGAAAGGTGGCAGGATACGTCCTGCTTGCCAGTCCCGCTGCGGAAGGGATTACACGGGGGATTGTGGAGACGGTAGAGTCGGTTTCAGGGCACCTGCGGGTCATAATTGAGCATGCCGGACTGAAGGATGAGTTGCGCAGGCAGCGGCAGGGTTTACTCAAGCAGATGCACGAGAGGTCCGCCCACCTGGAAGCCTTGAGCGAAAGGTTAAAACAGGAATCTGCTGAGCGTAAGAAGGCACAGGAGGAGATGCGGGTGCAGAGGGACCTGGCGGTGGCACTCAATGGGATTGAGAATCTGGATGAGGCCCTGCGATTGTGCCTGGATACTGCAATGCTCGTTTCCGGCATGGACAGCGGCGGCATCTACCTGGCGGATCCCCTGGCTGGAGGGTTTAAACTGGCGGTTTCCAGGGGGCTATCCGAGGGTTTCATCAGGCAGGTCACCTATTATAATGATTCGGAACCAGATGCCAGGATTATCAATGGAGGCCAATCAGTTTATTCGACTTACAGCGAACTTGGTACGCCTACAGACCAAATCCGGCAGGGGGAAGAATTGAAGGGCATTGGTGTTATACCGGTTATGCACGACGGAAGGGCGGTGGCATGCCTGAATATCGCCTCGCACGTATTCGACGAGATCCCGTTCAGTGCTCGCAACGCTGTTGAGGCCATTGCGGCAGACCTGGGGACTTTCATCGCCCACATCGTAGACAGGGAGGCCCTCATAGAGAGCGAAGAACGTTATCGCACGCTGTTTGCCAGGACCCCGAACCCTATAATGGTCATAGATACTGAGGGCAATTACATAGAAGGCAATGATGCCGCGTTGGCCTTTCTCGAGTGCACACGCGAAGAGTTTCTCGCCATGAACGTGAAAAACACGCTGCCCCCTTACCTTGATGAGGGCTGGTATGCGAATCTGCGCAGCATTTGGGAAACGGGGGGGACAGTGGAGCGGGACTATTATGTATGGGGCAAGATAAAGGTGCTCGAGCTTACCATCACCCCGCTCCAGGTCGGCGGCCGAAAAATAATCTTCGGCATAGGCCGTGACGTTACAGAGCGCAAAAAAGCTGAAACGGAGCTGAAGCTGAGCGAGGAGCGGTACCGCCTGCTGGCGGAGAATTCCCTGGACGTGATCTGGGCTGCCGGCATGGAGCTGAGC
>JAPLHM010000031.1 GCA_026389635.1 Chloroflexota bacterium
AACTTTACCGCAATGATCCCTGAATTAGAATCTTCCGCCTTTACGCCACTTGACTATCTCATTAGTTTTCTCAGCATCGCTAAGGTTGAAAGTCAGTGCGCCGGGGCTTATTAATTTAATGTATTTGGTCAGGATATCGCCTGGCCCCACTTCAAAGAACGTGGTTATGCCGCGGGCAAGCATGGTTTCCACCGATTGCTGCCATTTGATGCAATGTACTATCTGGCTTATCAGCTCTTCCTTGAGGGCTTCAAGTGAATTCATGGACTGGGCTGTTACGTTGGATACAATGGGTACCGTCGGCTGTTCATATTTAAATTGTGATACGGCGTTTATCATGCCGTCCAGGGCAGGTTCCATCAATGAAGAATAAAAGGCGCCGCTGACTCTGACCGGCTGAATGCGCTTGGCTCCTTTTACATGGGCCAGCCTCCTGGCCTTGACCAATTTATGCTCGTCTCCGCTTATAACCATGTTTTCGGGCGCATTTATATTGGATAGCTCAACCCCGGTTGTAAGGCACACACCCTCGACCGTGTCCTTGTCGAGGTCCATAATCTGCAGCATGCCTCCGGGCTTGCGCCGGCCTGCTTCATTCATGAGCCTCCCGCGCTCGCGTATCAGGCGGACGGCATCTCCGAGTTGCATCACGCCGGATGCTACCATGGCGGCATATTCCCCGCACCCATGGCCGGCCACCAGTGTGGGCGTTGGAAGCGCTCCGCCGCTGATCTCTTCCCCTGCCTTGAGGCAGGCAATGCTGACGGTCATGATAGCTGCCTGGGCATTCATAGTCTGCGCCAGGTCCTCTTCAGGGCCTTCAAAACAAAGCCTTGATAGCGGAAATCCGAGCGCCTTATCTACCTCGTCGAATACTTCCCTGGCGGAATTGTAGTGGACGTAAAAGTCGAGGCCCATTCCGACCTTCCTGGATTCCTGACCTGGAAACACGTAGGCCACTTTTACATCTTCTACCATCTAATTCCCTCCTTGATTTACCAATCAGCTTGACGACAATATTTTATTTACCCTTCTTTTTTGGGCTTTTGATCTCCAACACTTCCCTGCCGTCGTAAGTACCGCATGCCGGGCATACCTGGTGAGGCAGCTTTGTACTGTGACAGCGGGAACACTCGATAAATGCTGTAGGCGTCTTCGCAAGGTGACTGCGCCTTTTTCCCTGGCGAGCTTTGGGGTATTTTTTCTTAGGAAGTGGTGCCATTTATATTTTATTCTCCTTTTCTGATTGTACTAATTTATTCCACCTGTCGTCACAAGGCTGGCTTACGTGACCGCAATTGCCACTGGCGAGCCCCTGGCCGCAGACAGGGCAGATGCCCGGGCAATCCGGCCTGCACAGCAGCCTGGTCGGTATCGCCATGATTATATACTGTCTGATTGCTTCTCTTAAGTCAAGGATATGATTATCGGCAATCGTAAATTCCTCAGGTGGCGGGTGAAGGTGGATGCCTGAAGTAATATCGATAACCGGTAAAAACTCCTCCTCCATTATAAACGAAATTTGCTTATTTGCTTCTCCCAGGCAGCGGGAACAGGAACCTTTGATATCGGTGGTAAACTTGCCGGCAGCGAGAATACCGCGGCTGGTACGGATAAGTTCGACCCTGCCCTTCAGGCGATTCTGGCCATTTTCGCCGGCCAGTTCGTCAATGTCATAATTTCGTTTCGCTCCGACCGGCTCCTTGAGGAGCTGGGCGACATTTATTTGCATAGCAGTAGATACGACTTCGAATTTGGCTCATTATAAGTAGAGATACGTGTAATGTCAAGGCAACGAACGTAAGATCATACATGCCTTGACTGGGCTCGATAAAAGGATTTAAACTGTGCGGGCAAAAGAACTTGAGAGGAGTAAGACACAGGATATGAAAGTTGTATTTATTGAAGACGTTTCAACGAAAGAGAAGAAAGGTGATATCAGAGAGGTATCTAACGGATACGCGAGGAACTACCTGTTGCCGAGGGGCCTGGCGTTACCTGCAACTTCCGGTGCAGTGAAGGCCGCCGAGAAAATCTCCCAGGAGCGGGAGAGGAAGCGCGTGCGCCAGCATGATGAGTACACTGAGCTTGCCAGGCAGATCGAAGGGAAAGAGTTGCGTTTCAAGGGCAAGGCCAGCTCAAAGGGCACTCTGCACGGGTCTATTACATCAGCCGACATAGCCGACAGATTATCCAACCTTATTAACGTTGACATCGATAAGAAAAAGGTGGCCTTGAAAAATTCGCTGCACAACGTCGGCGAATATGAGGTAGAAGTTGTTTTCACCAGGGATGCTACGGCCAGGATTATGGTCGTAATTGAGAGGGAAACGGCCTGAAGCCATGAGAGAAACCCTGCCACCGTATGACCTGGATGCCGAAGAAGCGGTGCTCGGCTCGCTGCTGATCGACAGTGAGTCTATCACAGAGATAGATACCATAGTAGGGGCCGAGGATTTTTTCAGCGAGCAAAACCAGTTCGTATTCGGGGCCTGTCGCAATCTGTTCCAGCGCGATGAGGCCATAAACCAGATTACAGTGGCGCAGGAACTGATCAGGCTTGGGAAGCTGGACGAGTCAGGAGGAGCCGCGTACCTCAGTCATCTCGTGTCCATGGTACCAACCTCCCTGCATGTGCGGCACTACGCGCAAATAGTATACCGGTTGGCTACCATGCGCCGCCTCATCAGCGCGGCCGGGCAGATCGAGTCTATTGGATATAAGGCTGATCCTGATGTGGACCTCTCCCTGACGCGGGCAGAAGACATCATCTTTAAGCTCAGGACAAGGCAGGGGCGGGGCGAATTCATTCCCATCCAGGAGGCCCTCAACCGTTATTTTGAGGAGGCGGCACATAAAACTACCTATGACAAGGATATCCAGAGTGTACGCACAGGTTTTAAGGCCATTGACAATGCCCTCGGCGGGCTGCAGCGTTCCGAACTGGTTATCCTCGCCGCCAGGACCAGCATAGGCAAGACAAGCTTGGCCCTGAATATAGCCCGCAATGCAGCCGTAAATCAGAAGGCCTGCGTTGCCCTCTTCAGCCTCGAGATGTCCCGGCGAGAGATAATCCAGAGGTTATTATCGAGCGAAGCCAATATTGAATCGCAGCATTTCAGGAAGGGACGTTTTTCTGACCTCGAGGAGCGCCTGCTACAACGTGACATAATCCCCAGGCTGGCGGAGACTTCCATATATATCGATGACTCGCCCAACATGCGTATCAGTGAGGTCCGCAGCAAAGCAAAGAGGCTTCATCTGAAGTACAATATTGATCTGGTTGTCCTTGATTACATCCAGCTATTGAGGGGTGATTCCAGGAGCGATAACCGGGTGCAGGAGATGACCGAGATTACCCAGTCGCTCAAGGCGCTTGCGCGTGAACTGGATACGCCGGTGTTAGCCTTATCACAGCTGAGCCGCAATATCGAGCATAGACAGGAAGGCAAAAGATTGAAACAGCAGGTCAAACCCCAGCTCTCAGACCTGCGTGACAGCGGCAGCATTGAACAGGACGCAGATGTCGTGATGTTTATTCACCGGATGGATAAGATCTATCCAAATGAGACTGACTGGATCCGTGAGTTCGGGGAAGATGAACCATATCCAAAGGGCATTGCCCAGATAATCATCGCCAAGAACCGCAACGGGCCCACGGGCGAAGTCTCCCTAAGGTTCATACAGGAAACAACCAAATTCGATAACTTCGATAGCAGCGTGGTTGAGGTAGGGACTCTATATTAAAGGTATAAAGGATATGGTAGACAACAATTTCAGGGGGTTCCTACCCAGGGTAGAAGTCACCCCTTTGCCCAACGTGTTTTTCAGTGAAGTGCTGCTGATTATTAATAGCCTTCTTGAATTAAAAGCCATCATGCAGGTATTTTTCCTGCTCAGCCGGAGGAAGGGTTACCCCAGGTTTATAAGTTTAGGCGAATTGAGCAGGAACACTGTGGTTGAGGGGGAGTTGCGCAAGATGACAGGCGATGCAGATGCGCTGCTTAGAAATGCACTTGAGTCGGCTGTGAAGCACGGAATATTGCTGCATATCCCTATAGACGTGGACGGCAAATCAGATGACGCCTACTTTATTAATAACCAGGCCGAAAAGGATACGATTAGCAAAATTATGAGCGGTACTTTGAAGATACCAAGTGTGGAGGTCAGGGTCCAGGAAGAACCATCAGCTGAGCAATCCAGGGATATTTACAGCCTTTATGAGCGCAACATCGGTATGCTCACCCCTATTATGGCCGAGGAACTGCAGGAAGCGGAGCACCGTTACCCGCCGGAATGGATACAGGACGCCTTTCGAGAGGCATTGAGGGCCAATGTACGAAATTGGAAATATATACACGGCATATTAAAGCGCTGGGACAGAGAAGGAAGGAAAGATGGAAAACCTGTCGGAGATTCTCAAAAAGAAGGAGATCCCGATAAATACATCCGCGGAAAATACGGCCACATGGTCCAGCGGTAGTCCGGAGGAGTCCTCTGCCGTCAACCAGCAGGCCGCTACCTGCCCGGTATGCAGGGGGACGCGCTTCGTTCACCCCGCATTGCCCTCCGGGGAATCCGATTATTCGCGGTTGATACCATGCATATGTGCCAGTAATGGTATCGATAAAAGAAGGATGGCACGGCTGCAGTCCATAAGTAATCTCGGCAGCCTTTCAAAACTGACTTTCGATAGTCTGCTGCCGTTGGGCCGGGGCGGCGACCCGGTTTCGCAAAAACTCTTTCAACTCGCCCTTGATGAAATTCGCAAGTTCGCAGAAAACCCGCAGGGATGGATTGTGCTGGTGGGGCCCGTGGGCAGTGGTAAAACACACCTGGCCTGTGCGGTTGCCAACTACCGCATAAGCATGGGGAGTTCCGTCTTCTACATCACGGTCGCGGAATTGCTTGATCACCTCAGGTCGGCGTATAGCCCCAGCAGCGACATTGAATATGATGAACTATTTGAGCAGATAAAGAACAGCCCCCTGCTCATACTTGATAACCTGAATTACTCTGCCACAACTGCGTGGTCCAGGGGCAAACTTGAACAACTGCTTGAACACCGCTTCAACGGCAGGTTGCCTACGCTGATAACTACCGGTATGTCGGTTGAAGAGTTTAGTACTGATTATGCAGGTCACATAACTGACAAGGAGGTCAGCAAGGTTCTGATTCTAAAAAAAGAGTCATCCAGCCTGCAGAGCCTTGACAGCCTTGACCTTGAGCTGCTGAAGAATATGAGGCTTAGCAATTTCGATAGTAAACGTCTGAGCCTGCCCGAGGATGTCAGGCAGAACCTGGATCAGGCCTACAGCATCGCGAGGGAGTTTGCCCGAGCTCCGCAGGGCTGGCTTATTTACCAGGGTTTAAATGGTTGCGGCAAGACGCACCTTTCCGCAGCTATAGCAAATGAGCTGCGCGAATCCGGCAAAGAAGTTCTCTTTATCGTGGTGCCGGACCTCCTGGACCACCTGCGGGCATCATTCGGACCTGAGAGCAGGGTGTCTTACGATGCGCTGTTTGAAAAAATAAAAAAGATCCCTGTATTGGTACTTGATGATTTCGGAGAGCATTCGGCCACTTCATGGGCCCAGGAGAAGCTGTACCAGTTGATTAACTACCGTTATAACGCCCGCCTGGCTACGGTTATAACCACCTGTCTCAATCTTGAAGAGATTGAAAACCGGGTCAGTTCGCGTATGGTTGACCCCAGCATAAGCCTGGTGTTCAACATAATTGCGCCCGATTACAGGGGCGATATTAAGACCGCGAAGACGGGGCGGTCACATCCGAGGACTAAGAATTAGATAGGGGCAGATAATACTTTGAAGCTGCCTGCTTTTCCTGATAAAATATTTTCTAACGCGAAAGTGGAAAGTACCGTAGTTAATCAACCCGTATTAGTCTTAAATGAGAACTACCTCCCTCTGAACATTTGCAGGGTGCGACGGGCAGTGGTGTTGGTGCTTGTCGGAAAAGCAGAGGTGGTGGAGAATGGACGCGGGTATTTTTCGGCCAGTTCTGGCAGTTATGAGATCCCGTCCGTGATCAGGCTGATTTACCTGGTACGCAGACAGTCACACCCGCGCAAGATGACTAAAATGGAGATATTCAACCGTGATAAATACACCTGCCAGTATTGTGGCAGGGAGGGAAGGGAATTGACTCTGGACCACGTGATGCCCAGGCGCTTAAATGGTCAGCATACATGGGAAAATATCGTGGCAGCGTGTATCCCCTGTAACAGGAAGAAAGCAGGCAGGACACCGGTTGAAGCAGGGATGCCATTGTTGAGGGCCCCGCGTGCACC
>JAPLHM010000165.1 GCA_026389635.1 Chloroflexota bacterium
CTGACTGACGAACCCGACAGGGACCGCGGTTCAGGGACGCGGCATAACCAAACTCGAATGATACATTATGGAATTTTGACTGTCAAGCCAAGTTCAGGTTTCAAGCTTTTCGCCGGCCTGCTCCCTGCGGAAGTACTTGATAATCTCCCATATGGTCGCGCCTACCGGCAGCGCCAGTATCATGCCCCAGAACCCCGCAATGTAGCCGCCTACAACGAGCATCACCATGATGATGGCGGGGTGCATCTGCATGTATCTTCCCTGTATCCAGTTAACGAAGACGGAGTTCAGCAACAACTGGGCAATTATAAATACCAGCAGGGCCCCCAGCACCAGGTGCGGCTGCAGGGCCAGCACGATGATCAGGACGATCAGGCCGGATATAACCGGGCCGATGATGGGGATAAACTGCATGAGCGCCGTCAGGGCAGCCAGCACCGGCGCGTACTGCACCTGCAGGATGGCCAGGCCGATAAAGACCATGACGCCGACTATGATGCTCAGCACGATAGTGGAGCGGATATAACGGCCCATAACGTTTCCTATTATGTTGAGGATGTCGCCGCTGCGCCGCGCGGCGCTTGAGGGCATCCAGTCTTTAAAAAACTTTTTAAATGATTCGTAATCCATGAGCACGAAGAACAGGAAGAAGGGCAGTGTGATAAATCCGAGTATGGTAGGCATGGTGGAAGGGATAACAGCCATGCTGCCTACTATAAAATCCTGCAAAAATTTGGTGGTGGCGGGCCCCCTCTGGGAAAACCAGCTTTCAAAGCTGCCGGCCACCGCCTCGGGCAGGCCGCCCCGAAATTCTTTATACCATCCGCTGACCTGGTCGACTCCCTGCTGTATCACCTGGGGCGCTTTGGCCAGCAGGGCCGTTGAAGCTTCCCCCAACGCGGAGCCGACATAAACGGTGAAAAGCACCATTAAGGCTGTAAAAAGGATAAACACGATAATAATGGATACTACCCGCCTGGCCTTTGCCGCCCTGCGGCGGGGCGGCAAAGTGCGTTCCAGCCAATGTACCAGCGGCATCAACAGGTAGGCCAGCAATATGCCTATGAGAAAGGGGATGAGCACGGCCATGGATACGTATATCAGCCACAGCACCAGTGCTATGGCAACCAGTATCAGGACAGGACGCCAGTACTTTTTAAACGGGCTGCTCTCGGTCGTCAAATCATTCCCTCCTCTTGCCGGATTGCAACGCCTTTGCGCACTACGAAATAAGCACTTGCCCGCAGCACCCGTGCCATATTACGAGTTGAGTGACAGGGTGTTGCCCGATCAATAGCCTTATTCTTCTTCCCTGGCTACGCGGCTGTGCACCACGTCCTTTACCCTGCCGGCTACAGAAGAAGCCCTCTCTTTCAAAGTGGACGCCTTCTCTTTGACTATGCGGCGTGTCTCAGTACCACTTTGCGGCGCATAGAGAAAGCCCACCACCACACCAATCAGCGCCCCTACCAAGAGGCCGGTGAAAAAACCCGATCCAGAATCCTTATTCATATTATGCCTCCTTTTTCCTGAAAAGATCGACTATCATGGTAACACCCTGAGCTATGCCCTGTACGGCGTTGCCGAACTGCACGACAGGGCTGATCACCTCGTCCCTGGTATAATCGACGACGGCGCCGACCTTGTTGACGACCGTATCGGCGGACTGTATCACCTTATCGGCGGACTGCATCACCGTACCGGCAGACTCCATGAGGGGAACGAGCCTCCTGTAGAGTAGCAAGATTATAATGCTAATGATTATCAGGGCGATCGTGGCTATACCAGCCCACACAACGATCGCCAGATCGCGCCACCAGGATAAATCCATTAAACTGCCCTCCTTACCTTATTATTAATATCTTCTTCACAGGTCCAGGCTGAGATAATACAGGCCTGAACCGCTGCTCGTGACCTTGAAACCAGCCCTCTCGAATACTGTCAGCATGGGCCTGTTCTCGTACAGCACTTCTGCCACGAAGGCCAGCAGGCCGTTCCTCTTGCCGAGGTACACTAAGTAATTCAACAGTTCGGTGCCGATCCCCTGCTTCTGGTCTTTATCCCGCACCGCGAAGGCCACCTCGGCGCTGTGCACATCCTGCCCGATGCCGTACTGCCCGATGCCCACAACCTCCTCATTGTCCCCTGTTACCCTGGTGGCCAGGACGACCAATTCCTGTGTGTAATCGATGATTACGAACTCCTGCAGCCTCTCGTGGGGCATATCCTTCCTGCTGGAGATGAAACGCCGGTACATGCTCTGGTCGGACAACGCGTAAAAGAAATCCTTTACCAGGTGCTCGTCGCTGATCTTGACCGGCCTGAAAAGCAGTTGCAGCCCTGTCTTAGTTGTTTTAACTGTTTCCAGCGATTCGGGGTATTCCCCGCGTTTTCCCGGCACGAAGGCCTGGTCCTTGTATATCAGGTTTAGTTTCTTGGCTTCTTCGATCAGCCACAGGCGGAACTTGGGATGGGCGATCCCGATCAATTCCATAGCGCGCTCACGTATATTCTTGCCGTGCAGGTAGGCTATGCCGTACTCGGAGACCACGTAGTGGATATCCCCCCTGATCATGGTCACACCGCATCCCTCGCTGAGGAAGGGTACTATCCTGGAGACCGAATCGTCCTGGGCGGTGGACTGTATGGTGAGGATGGTCTTGCCATTTCTCGATAAGATCGCTCCCCGCATGAAGTCCGCCTGTCCGCCGACACCGCTGTAGAAAACCTTCCCGATCGATTCCGCCGTGGCCTGGCCGGTGAGGTCGATCTCGAGGGCGCTGTTGATGGCCACCATGTTGTCGTGCTGTGCGATTACCAGGGGGTCGTTGGTATATTCGATGGTGCGGAACTCGATAGAGGGGTTATCATCAATGAAATCGTAGGTCGCCTTCTTGCCCATGCAGAAAGTTGCGACTGTTTTCCCGTGGTCGAGTTTTTTCCTTGTATTATCTATGGCCCCCAGCTTGATCAGTTCAACCATGCCGTCCGACATCAGTTCCGTGTGTACGCCCAGGTGTTTTTTATTGGACAGGCTCCTGAGTATGGAATTGAGCCTGCTGCCGTAGCCGACCTGGATGGTATCGCCGTCCTGCACCAGGCGCGACACGTAG
>JAPLHM010000246.1 GCA_026389635.1 Chloroflexota bacterium
TGCGATTGTCTTATTTTCGTAAACCCATGTAAAGTCAATAATCTCACCTTTTTCATTTCGCAAGGGATGAAGAATAGTGAATCCATCGGGAGATATTTCCTGCGCAACCCGAAACCGCTCCTCGCTCTTCCGCAAAGATTCATCCGACCGCTTGCGCTCGGTGATATCCCTGACAAAGGCCAGAACCGCTGCCTGGCCTTTACGCTGTATGATACTGGTGTTGATTTCTACGGGTACAAGTCGGCCGTCCTTCCGTATTAGCTTCAGCTCATCGGGGCCCGTAGGTTTGCCGTTAATATTATCCTGTAATATCTCCGCAGCCCTGGCAAGGCTATCTTCAGCCAGGATCTTCAGCTCCAGGAAGTTCTTGCCGATCAGCTCTTCACGTTTGTATCCTAATATCCCCTCACATTTGAAGTTACCGTAGAGGAAGTTGCCCTCAAGGTCATTCATATACACGCCGTCCGGGGCATTTTCCAGGGATAGCCTGAACTGCGCCTCGCTGGCTCTCAGCGCCTCATCCGCCCTTTTATATTTATCAATATTCTGAAATGTCCCAATAAGTTTTACTACTTTATCGCCGCTGTAAACGGCTTTCCCAATCGACCGTATCCAAATCTTATCTTTGCTGCCTCGAGGAATGAAAAGGACTTCAAGATCGTAAGGTTTGCCCGTTTCCGCAATTTTCTTCAATGCTTCCTCTACAACCGGCCTGGATTCGGGCGCATAGAAATTCAGGGCTTCTCCCAGCTTCGGCTGATATCCCGGCTCGACTGCGTGGATGCGACCGACCTCTTCTGTCCATGAGACCTGATTGGTCGAGAGGTCAAGCTCCCAACCGCCGACCTTTGCCATCTCGCCGGTCGCTTTAAGCAACGCCTCGCTTGTCCGCAGTACTTCCGCGACCCGTTTTTGCACGGTTATGTCAATAAAAAAACCCGACGTACAAATAGGGCGCCCCGTTTCATCAGTAACCATGTTTGCCGATAGCCGTACATCGAAGAACGAGCCATCTTTTCTCCTGGCAGTAAGTTCACCTCTCCACTCACCACTTGCGCTCAGAGCTTCGAGTATTTCCCCGGCCTTTTCCCGTGTTTGCCAGAAGTTTACAACTGGTTCTCCCAGGATTATTTCATTTTTACTATAGCCCCACATTTCAAGGAAAGCAGGGTTCACATACTCAAGGTTGCCTTTCAGGTCTGCCAAAGCAATAGCCTCTATGGATGAGATTATGACATTATCCTTAATTCTCAGCGTCTTCTCTGCCTGCTTGAGCCCGGTGATGTCATTAAAGTTGCCCAGCACTGCCTGTCTTCCCTGGTACATGATGGAGGTAACTGACTCGGCGACCCATTTCACTTCCCCGCCCATGGTGGTTAATCTGAACTCATATGGAATTTGTCTTTGGCCCTTGAGCATGCTAATGGCGCTGATCCTGGCTGCGTCTCTATCCGCAGGTAAAATCAGGCTTAAGGAGGGCCTACCCAGGAGCTCGCCCTTGGTGTAGCCAGTTACCTCGTCAAATCTTGGATTGCAGGCTAATAATTTACCATTTTGTGTGATATATATTCCTACGGTCGAGCTATTCAGCAGCGCGTCGAATAGCTCTTGCCAACGTCTACGCTCTATGCCGTTCCACTCAATTCTCTTCTTACTCCCTCGCAGTTCTTCCACATGTTCCTTTACCACAATCTCCCAGTCCTGGCAGCGCTTTCTCTGTTCTTCTTCCAATTTTTTATAGCCGGTGACGTCCCAGGATACGCCCAATAAGCCTGTAACGTTGCCGTCGCTGTCCCTGACAGGCGTCTTGACCGAATGGATATAGGTAACCTCTCCTTTAAGTGTATGGCTTGTTTCTATTTCCTCCGTCAGGCCTGAATCCATGATCCTCACATCGTCATTATGGTATTTTACTGCCAGTTTTTTGGGGAAGAGATCGTAATCTGTCTTGCCGGCTATTTCGTCAATGTTGATTTTAAGATCCGTAGCCATATTCTGATTACAGGATATGTAGACTGAGTTTTTATCTTTAAGGTACATTTTTTGCGGCAGGTTCTCAATCAGCATCCTGTAGATGGCTTCACTGGAAATATGTTGCCCGTCAGGACGCGTGGTTTTTTTGGCCTGCGTGAGGGCTTTGCGACTGGAGTTCCCTGCCGGTCCCTTCTTAGTATTGCCATTGCGTTTGACTTTAACTGCCATATGTCCTCAGTCACACATCTTCAAACTCGAACTTACCATTATTGAAGAGCTCCAGGCAGGCGTCCACCACGTCGGGATCATATAGTTTGCCCCTGCCGTTTGAGATCTCTTCCAGTGCCTTATCAATGCCCATGGCGGGCCGGTAGGGGCGGTATGAATACATGGCTTCAATCACGTCTGCTACCGCCAGTATTTTTGCTTCCAGCAGCATATCCTTACCCTGCAGCCCGCCGGGATAACCTGAACCATCCAGCCTTTCATGGTGCTGCAAGACAGCCTGCGCGACAGAACAGGGGAAATCCATGCCTTTCACGATATCGTAGCCGTTCTGGGAATGGGTTTTTATCAAGCCGAATTCAATATCAGATAGCCGTCCTGGTTTACTGAGGATGTCTGAAGGAACATTCATTTTACCGATATCATGGATTACTGCCGCAATCTTGAGCTGATCGATTCGGGTATCATCTAACTTCATTTCCCTGGCTATGGCGAATGCCAGCCTGGCCACTCTCTGCTGATGGCCCGCGGTGTACGGATCTCTCATTTCCACTATTTTGACCATAGTATCGATGGCGTCACTGAAGGTTTTCTTGAGGGATTCGTAGCTTTTTGCGAGTTTTCCTTCGGCCTGCTTGCGCTCGGATATATCGATACCGATACCTAAATTGGAGCCTTCGGCCAGCGGCACGTTGATCCAGGCAGTATCGAGCAGGCGCCCGTTTCGCGCCCTTGTCCGAAAATCACCCCAGGTACTCGCTGAAGAGGCGATGAAATCGGCCACATATTTCCGGTATTCCGGATCGGGATAAAGCTCCGCATGCACGTCGATCTGCATCACCTCCATGATCGACCAGCCTAAGGTGGACTGCCAGCACCTGTTGATCCACTGGTAGTTTCCCTCCCGGTCTAAGTAAGCGATCATTATAGGGATGTTATCGAGGATGGTCTGAAGCACCTCTTTCTCCTGCCCCAGCGCTTCCTCCTCCTGCTTGCGATCGGTGATGTCGCTGGCAATGCCGACAAAAGACGTACATGTGCCATCAGCATTAATTATGGGCGCCGAGTTGGTGTTATGCCACCTCCACTCTCCTGCTACGTTCTTCACCCTGTATTCGATGCTTGAGGGTTCCAGTGTCTCAAGGACAGATGCCAGGAACTTTTCACATCTGGGAATGTCATCGAGGTGCACAAACTCCTGGAATGGATGCCCGACAACAGCATCGTAATCATGTCCCAGGAGCTGTTTCCAGGCCGGCGAAACAAATGTCATAATGCCCTGCGTATCTATCTTGTAGATGATGTCATGGCTGGTCTCGACGAGCAGACGATACTGTTCCCTGGAGGCCTGCAATTCCTCTTGAGTCCGGCGGAGCTCCTCGTTCCGCGTCTCAAGCTCTACCTGCTGCACCCGCAGTTCACTCAGCAGGCCCCTCCCTGCCTCAGGTGTCAGCGCCTCCATCTTTTTGTGCATTTCTGTGCCGTTCTTAACGGTTGTTTTCTCCGTCTGCCTGCGCAACCCGCCATCTCTATTTTTTGAATCCTTTTTTGTGGTCATTCAAATGCCTCTTCAAGGGAAGACCGCACACTTACCCTTCATATACGACCATACAACACAACAACTGGCTAAGCAGCCGCTGAAAGCATGACTTTGCCTCATTAACCCTGTGCTATACCTATATGAGCCAGTCTACCCCCCCCC
>JAPLHM010000149.1 GCA_026389635.1 Chloroflexota bacterium
GTCTGACTGGACGGTCAAGAATGAAGGGACTGCCGGCTCAGGGGCCTTCTCTAATGGATTCTATCTGTCTACCAATCAGATTATCTCATCAAGTGACACCTATCTGGCCGGGAATTCCAACAGCAGTCTATCCGCGGGTGCCCAGTACAGCTGGCCCGGCCCGACGCTGACAATCCCGGCCGGGACACCGCCGGGTAACTACTACATTGGCATCGTTGTCGACCGGGCTAAGGCGGTGGCTGAATCCAATGAGAATAATAACTATGTGTCCAGCCCAATAAAGGTGGTAGTGTTGTGAGGGTGCCCGCCGCTTTAACTAAAGTGAGCCGACTACTGCGCGGCAGACAGACCGCATACTGTGAGGCACGTTCAAAGCATTGACCGTGACGCCGTAAAAGCCGTATAATCCCCGTGTAATCCGATGCACGATTTGCACGAAAGCTGCGGCATTTTCGGTATTTACGCCCCCGGAGTAGATGTAGCCCGCGTCACTTTCTTTGCGCTGTATGCCCTTCAGCACCGCGGACAGGAAAGCGCGGGCATAGCTACGGCCGAGGGCGGGAAGATCTATATCCACACGGATATGGGCCTGGTTTCACACGCCTTCACCGAGGACGAATTATTGCGCCTCAAGGGCAATATAGCCATCGGCCACAACCGCTATTCCACCACCGGCTCCAGCGTTGCCTGCAATGCCCAGCCTATCCTGGTGGGCGCCGCAGACATGAAGTTGGCCCTGGGTCACAACGGCAATCTGACCAACTCTGCCACCCTGCGGGCCGGCCTCGAGGAGCAGGGCTTCACCTTCAGCTCGTCCACGGATTCGGAGGTGATCGCCGACCTGATGATCTCCTCCCCGGAGAAAGATATCGAGGCCAAGATCAAGTATGCCATGCGGCGCATCCAGGGGGCCTACTCCTTAGTTATACTGGCGGGGGAAAAGCTCTACGGCGTGCGCGACCCCATGGGCGTGAGGCCCCTGTCACTGGGGAGCATCGATGGCGGGTGGGTGCTGGCATCCGAGACGTGTGCCCTCGACCACATCGGCGCCCAGTTTGTCAGGGAGATCGAGCCCGGCGAGATAGTTACCATCGACGGCAACGGCGTGCGCAGCACCCGTATCGAAAGCGAGCGCCAGGCCCTCTGCATATTCGAATATATTTACTTTGCACGTCCCGACAGCCTGCTCAACGGCAAGCTGATTTACTCCACCCGGGAGCAGATGGGCGCAATACTTTCCCAGCAGCATCCCGTGGATGCCGACATCGTGATCGGTGTACCCGACTCAGCCACGGCGGCCGGCATAGGCTACGCCAGGGCTGCAGGCATCCCTTACCATGAAGGACTGATCAAGAACCGCTACGTCGGGCGTACCTTCATTGAGCCGGACCAGCGCCTGCGTGAGCTGGGTGTCAGGTTGAAGTTCAACCCGCTCACACAGGAGATATCCGGCAAGCGCTTGGTCGTGGTTGACGACAGCATCGTGCGCGGCACCACCACCCCACGTGTCATCAACATGTTGAGGAAGGCCGGGGCCAGGGAGGTGCACCTGAGAATATGCGCACCGCCCATACGCTTCCCCTGCTTTTTCGGCGTTGACATGGCTACCCGCTGGGAGCTGATAGCCGCCCACAAGACCGTGCCCGAGATCAAAGATTTCATCGGCGCGGACACCCTTGGCTATATCAGCATGGACGGCCTGATCGAGGCCGTGGGTCTGCCCAGGGAGATATTCTGCGCGGCCTGCTTTACAGGCGATTACCCCATGCCGGTGCAGCTTGAAATGGACAAGCTGCAATTGGAAACGCTTCCCCTGACCACTGCAAGGAGCCTCAGTGAAATCGAGACCTAAAGGCGCTTATGCCCAGGCCGGCGTTGACATATCGGCTGCCGACAGGACCAAGGACCTCATAAAGGAACT
>JAPLHM010000194.1 GCA_026389635.1 Chloroflexota bacterium
GGCTTTGAACATCTCCCTGGACTTGCCGGCGCCGCCAGAGCGGGACTGTTTCCTGTTGGTCCTGCAGTCAGGGCAGCGCTTGGGTTCGTTCTGAAGTCCTTTCGAAAGATAGAATTCCTGCTCGCCTATAGTGAAGACGAAGGTTCCGCCGCACTCAGCGCAGGTAAGGTTTTTGTCCGTTAGGGCCATTGATGCCTCCTTGTTGATAATAACTATGCACCACGGATTGTGACGGGTCTGTTTGGCCCAGGACCTCTTGAAACATACGCAGGGAGTCTTAGTCCCGGCATTATGGTCTCCCGATTTAAGAGGCTGCCAGCTTAAGACTCACCGTTAACCAGGGTTTGCATACTCGGAATAGTGTAGATTATAATTTTATGCAAGTCAAGACCCTTCTAACGTGTACTGAAATTAGAGGATTTAGCTATGCCTATTGATTATGGAAATGAAAAAAAGCCGACGGTGCGCAGCATCATCAGCATCGTTGCGTGCCTGCTCATCGGGTTGACACTCATCTTTGCCGGCGGCGGCAAGCTGGCCAACCTCGGCCAGATACCGGGACAGACCGAATTCCTCTACCTCCTTATACCCGACTTTCTCATGACTCCTGAATTCGCCCTGTTCATGGTAGAAGTTTTCCTTCCCTGGATATTGCCATCCGTGGAAATCATACTTGGCCTGCTGCTCGTTATCGGCATCTGGCCGCGTCTGATAGCCTTGCTGGTGCTTCCCCTGGTGCTGGGTTTCATGGCCAATAATTCTTACATGATTTCCCAGGGCCTCGATAAATACCCTGACTGCACCTGCTTTGGCGTCTGGGAGCAATGGCTGGGAGGATTGACCCCGCTGCAATCTATGTATTATGACGTGGCACTCTTTATCCTGGCCGTCATCATAATCATTGTGCATCCCGGATCCTTCTTCGCACATCAATTCTGGATCAATAAAATAATGTCCAGGGACAAGGCATAGCCCCCGCCTGCTCCCCTCAGATAGGAGGTATGCTTACCGATGCGTTCAAATTTGAGTTTTCGTCTGGTGTCTGTATGCGTGCTCGGCCTGGTCATCACCGCCGCCCTGTCCGGCTGTAGCGGGCAGGCTAACCCTCAGCCGGTCCAGACACCCCCCGAACCGGTCAACGACTCCCCCGTTATAACAGCCCTCCAGGCCGACCCACAGGAAATTCAGCCGCTGGGTAAATTAAACCTCATATGCGTGGCCAACGACCCCGACGGGGATGCGCTTGCCTATAGCTGGACAGCCGGCGCGGGCACGATTGACGGCTCAGAGACAGCCGTGACCTGGACGGCCCCCAAAGACCCGGGCAGCTACAAGGTCACAGTGGCCGTCAGCGATGGGAAAGGAGGCGCTGCTACTAAGGACGCAGTCGTAACCGTGCCCGAAAAACCAAACAACCCACCGGTTATATCGGCCATTAAATTTACACCTGCAGGAAGGGGTACGGTCACCGTAAAGCCCAACCCCACTGACAAAGAAAAGGAGAAGTATCCGCCGGTCGAAGTAAAATATAAAACTTCGGTTGTAGAGTGCGTGGCCAGCGATGCCGACAACGATAGCTTGAGCTACACCTGGAAGGCAACCGGTGGCAAAATGATCGGCGGTGGCCCCAAGATAGAATGGCTTGCCGCCGGCGATACCGGATCCTATACAATCACCTGCGATGTATCCGATGGCAGGGGCGGGACCAATTCGTTCAGTGTGTCCGTTACTGTGAAATGCTGCGGCGGATAAAATCTAAATTTCAACCAGCTTCACGTCACCCCTGGCGCCCATGCGGTCACCGGCGACTATTACAATCCCTGTGACCCCCCTGATGCTTTGCCCTAACACCAGTGCAGCCTCAATATCATCCACTGACCTAACCCTGTTGCCCACGGCCGTAGCCGCCGCATCCGCCAGCGCAGTAGACGGCGCCAGTACAACCGCTGCGTCCGCCAGTCCCAGGCTGAGGGACGGCCCAACTTTCCCGGAAGACGTACACACCCCCAGCGGCGTCCGGCCAGGCTCCACCTCGATAGCCAGCTTCCCCGTGAATGAGGATCCCCCGGCATATATAGCGATTATCCGCTTACTGCCGACCTTCAGAAAGATATCGCCGCCGTTCTCCACAATTACCTCTGCCGACCACTGCAGCAGCTTCTCACCGACCATCTGGGCCACGGCCCCCGCCACCGCCGCCATGGGGCCAACATTCGCCAGCCGGGCTGCCTGCGCCATCCTTTGCACGATCTCCGGCGCATCCTTTTCAACGGGCAACGGCTCCAGGCTGTGCAGGAAAATGGGATGTCCGCGAATATAGCGCTCCAGCGGTTCTCGCACTTCATTGATGGCGGCCACAGCTTCGACGCTCAGATCCTTTGAGGCGCGTATGTAAAGGTCGGTTTCCTTTATCACCGCCTGGAAAGAGACAAGGTCCAGGTCCTTGATATCGTGACGGTAGGTGCGCTTCTCGTACATTCGGCTTAAAATTTCAGTTCCATAGCCCGCGGCGGGCAGGCCCTTACGCACAGCTCGCAGACTATGCATTTGGAATTATCGAAGAGCACCTTGCGTGTCCCATCCTCGAGGGTGAACGCGCGTGTGGGGCACATGGTTATGCATGCTCCGCAATGGGTGCACCTGTCGTCGTTGCGCAGCACGTCCTGGCTTAGCGACTGTATCTCAAGTCCCGCCGCCTGCAGGTATTTTATACCGCGGTCGTAGTCCTCCTGTTCACCGGTCAACTCCATGATCATCAGGCCCACTTCACCCGGGGATATAGACGCCTTGAGAATATTGAAGTCGAGATTAAACTCCCTGATCAAGCCGCTGACGATGGGCTTGTCTATGGTCTGCTGTGTAAAATGCAATACAATTTTCTTTGCAACTTTCATATCTTCAACTCCTTCAGGGCAACGGCCTTTCATCGAGCGCTTTGAGCTTTATACCGGATTCCACCCCGGGCAGGGGTGCGACCGGGTCGCTCAACAGAAAACGGCCACTGCTGATCCATTGCTTGAGCGTCGATGCTATCTCCACCGCCCCAGGGTAGCTCGATAAAGCGGCAGTAGGAACCTCTTTGCCGCCCACTCTTATCTTGCCAGATTTCAGATCGGCATAGCTGACCTCGGCCAGCACATCCGGCTTGCGGTTGGGGTAGGCATCCGAATAGTCCACCACCGGCGCCAGGATATCTGCATCGGTCACCAGTGTGTACTGCAGTATCTCTTCGTTCAAAACGGGTATCGGGACACCAATGCCGACAGTCAGCGTAGTGCCATAGCCCAGAAAACTGGTGCCCACCAACCACCTGGGCAACATCTGCTTGAGGTCGCCAATCACCGCCAGTGTACCGGCGCCACGCGTGGGGACGCCCTTCTCCGTGCGGGGCGCAGACGGATTGTGCTGCGTTCCGTGCCAGGCCACGTAGCCAACCCCGCCGCCCAGGAAGATGCGGGTCCCTATGCCAATAGTCTTGTACAAAGGATCGTTCAACAGGGGAGAAAGCTGGCCTGCGGAGCAGAAATTGGCGTTGCCCATCCTGGCTTTGAGGACGCCCATATAAGTGTAGATCATACGGTCGCTGACATTTACGGCCACATTGTAATTCTGGTAGGCATTGCGCAGGTTAAACAGAATAGCCTCATTTATGCTGTTTATGTTTATCAGCGTTTCCAGTTTTTTACGCGGATAGCAGTCCGTGCCATAGGCGCTGGCCACCATCCTGATATCCTTTCCCGCAACAAGTTCCTCAATAACGTGGCCGCCGCCGTATTTGAACTCACCCGGGTAGCTCCTGTTCTTGGGGTCATCGTCCGGCATGGCCGTAGCGCCCAGAATGATATCAACAGCCGCTACACCCGTGTAAGCCGGCACGTCGTTGAGGTAGACCCTGCCTCCGCCCACTTTCATCCTGGGTTTGGTATGACCGAGGTTAAAAAAGGCGCTGGATGAGCACATAGGGCCGAAGGTCCCGGTGGTCACCACATCGATCTCTTTAGCTGCGGCCGCGACACCTTTCTTGCGGGCGATGCCTATCACCTCTTCAGCAGTGACCACGACCGCCTGGCCCTTTTTAATTTTCTCATTGATCTCTGCGATTGTCCTGGTCATATCTCCCTCCATAATAAAATTACCGGCCTGCCCGGTGAAGCTATTCCGGCTGCCTCAGTCGCAGCGGGCGGTAATTAACCTGCAAAGCATTTTGACTAAATTCTAATGCCTGCCGTACTTTTCGTAAAATACTATCTCCGACAACTCTCTGCGCGGGGGACCTTTAGATTCGGCAGAGGGATAGCCCAGCGGTGTCATCTCCACTGAGACCACCCCGGCCGGCAACTCGAGTACCGCGTCCACCTTCTTCGAATCGGGTATCAATCCCACGTGCACCGTGCCCAGGCCCAAAGCCTGAGCGGCCAGGGCGAGGTTTTGCATGGCAATGCCCACATCGAACATGAACCAGTCTCCCCTATCGGTAGCCGCGCTTCCTTTGTAATAACCGGATTTCCCCAGTTCCGCGCAGGCAACAATAACCACAGGAGCCTTCCTGATAGCCTCAGCAGCCGGGTTGCCCCTGTTCAAACAATCCGCCAGCCGGGCTTTTGTCTCCGGGTCCTTCACTATCACGTAACGGGTGCACTGGGTGTTGGCCCAGGAGGGCGCCCGGCGGGCAGCTTCCAGCACCCTGGTGAGCACTTCATCCGGAACGGGGGTCTCCCTGTACTGACGTACGCTGCGCCTGCTGAAAATAGCTTCAAAAGTGTCCATCGAGGTATTTCTCCTGCCGCTTATTCGCCGGCCTTTAACATTGCGACCAGCTCTTCAGGCCGCGTTTCCTGTTGTTCGCCCGTCTGCATGTTGCGCAGCATCACAGTTCCCGCCTCCATCTCGTCGCCACCGATAATGGCGGCATACTTTACGCCCGCAGCATTGGCATGCCTGAGTTGGGCCTTGAGACTGCGTTCACCGGAAGACATGACCAGTGGGATACCCTCCGCCCGCAACGCCGCAGACAGCCTGTAAGCCTCGATCCTGGCATCCACGCCTATGCAGGCGATGAAAATGGCCGGCCGCTCTGCCGGTGGTACATTAACACCCTGCGTTTTCAGGTTCAGGACAATGCGCTCCAGGCCCGCGGCAAAACCTATACCCGGCACGGGCTTCCCGCCTATCATGGCGATCAGGTCGTCATAGCGTCCACCACCGCCCAGAGCGCTCTGTGAGCCACCATCAGCGGGCTGGATTTCGAACACTGTTTTAGTATAGTAATCCAGCCCCCTCACAAGCCTGTGATTGAGCACGAATTTGATACCGAGGGCCGTGAGGTAACCCTGCAACGAGCCGAAATGTTGCCCGCATTCCTGGCAAAGGTAATCAGCGCTCCGTGGCGCCAGGTCGGCCACGGACTGGCAGGCGGTTTTTTTACAATCCAGCAGCCGCAACGGGTTTTTCTCAAGCCTGACCCGGCAGTCGGCACACAGTTGCTCTTTGAGGGGGGCGTAATGTTCAATCAATTTCTGCAGGTGACGCGGGCGGCATTCCTTACAGCCGATGCTGTTAACCTGCAGTGAGATATCCGTGAGTCCCAGGGCGCTGAAAAAGCTCAGCGCCATATGGATTACCTCGGCATCCAGCACGGGTGATTGGTCACCGATAGCCTCACAGCCGAACTGGTGATGCTGGCGGTAACGTCCTGCCTGCGGCCTTTCATAGCGGAAGATATCGGCAAAGTAGAAGAGCTTTACGGGCTGCGCAAGGTTGTCCATGCCATGCTCCAGGTAGGCACGGCAGACCGGGGCGGTGCCCTCCGGCCGGAGGGCCATCTCGTTATCGCTGCGGTCCTTGAAGATATACATCTCCTTGCTGACGATATCCGTGCCCTCTCCCACGCTGCGCTGAAAGAGGCCGGCCTCCTCGAAGGCAGGGGTGCTGATGCGGCTGTAGCCGTATAGACGGCAAATCTCCAGCGCCCTGTCCTCGATATAGCGCCAGTATGGCTGCTCACCAGGCAGCGTGTCGGCTGTTCCGCGCGGTGCTTTAAACACTGTAAACGCTCTCCCTCTCAGGCCATTATTATAGTACAGACAATTAAAATATTGCTCATTCCCCTACTTCCTCCGCAATCCAGTCCAGGTAACCGCCGTGCCCTGCCATGATAGGCAGTGCAATCACCTCGGGTACCGAGTAGCTATGGATACTTTTTACCACAGCTATAATGTCATCGACCCGCGACGCCCTTGTCTTAATGATCAGCAGCACCTCGTCAGCCGCATCGATCTTACCCTGCCACCAGAAGAGAGAAGATATCTTGGGAACGATATTGACGCAGGCGGCCATGCGTTTATCCAGAATGGTGGAGGTGATCTTGTTGCCTTCCTCCAATCCCGAAGCCGTTACCAGCACCACTGCGAAGCCGGTCGTTTCCACCATGCCTCAACCCCCCGTTATCTTCTATTATCCTTAATGGTAGCATACCTGCACATGTAAGATACCGTCCTTATTGCCTCTTTGAGTGAAGAGCACACCACAAACCCCTGCTCCTCGCACATCTTCTTGAGTAAAACCGAGAGCCGTCTCTCCATCTCGTTATCAGTGTAGGGCTCCAAATATATGGCGATCATCACCAGCCTGCCGGCTTGATCGCGTGCGTAGCGGCAGCCAGCCAGGAAATCTGCGGCTATGGCCATGAGTTTTTCTTCCGTGCCCTCACGCCACATCATGGTCATGAACCTGATTATGTCGAACTGCAGGATAATTGTATGAATTTGCTTCTCGCCCGATATGATGCGTAATACGTCTGACAGCCTGCCTTCGCCCGAAAACCTGTAAAACAGCTGCCAGGAGTCCAGCGGGTTGCCTACCATGGTACCTGCGGCCGGGACAAATTTCCTCAGCTCCGCGATGGCTTCTTTTGAAAACTGCGGGACCTGCAGGCCTGCCCTAACGCACATATCACTCTGAACCACCGCAAACCCGCCGGAGTAAGTTATGATCGCCACCCCTGTCCCGGACGGGGGTCGGGATGAGCTCATTGCGATGGTGGCATTAAGCAGGTCGTCGATATCCTCTACCTGTACCACGCCACTCTGCTTGAACATGGTTGACCAGGTCTGTCCCGTCCCGGCCAGTGAACCGGTGTGCGACGCGGCGACTCGTCCGCCCGCCCCGGTCACCCCGCCCTTAAGCGCAACCAGCGGTTTTTTGCCTGCCGCATACTCCAGCGCCGACCTCAACCGCCTGCCGTCCCGAATACCTTCTATATACAGGGCGATAACGCTGGTGTCGGGGTCATCCGCCAGGTATTCCAGGAAGTCCGGGCAGTCGAGATCGACAGCGTTCCCATAGCTGACCATCTTGCTGATTTTCATATTCATGGACCTGCCTGCATAGACAAACATCTGGGCAAAGGTGCCGCTCTGGCATATGACCCCGATGCTTCCCTCCACGTTAGTGGACGCGGGGTTAAACGACAGGCCCGATTTGGGGCAATACGAACCCATGCAGTTGGGCCCAATAATCCTTATTTTGCCCCTTGCCAGGTCTGCCAGTTCCTTTTCCAGCCTGATGCCCTCCGGCAGCCCGGTCTCGCTGAAACCCGACGTGAATATATGTACGCCCCTGACCCCTTTGTTTATACAGTCGCTGACAGCGCCCAATACGAAACGGGCCGGGACCGCTATGACGGCGTAATCAACGGGGGCATCAATATCAAGGATGCTTGCGTACGACTTCCTGCCCAGCACTTCCTGGTAGTTTGGGTTTACAAAGAAGAGCCTGTCGCGGATCCTGGTGCCAATCAGGGACCAGGTGTAATTATCCTGTGGTGACGCACCGATGACCGCAACATTGTGGGGCAAGAAAATGCCGTTAAGTTCGTTAAATATTGGGGTGTTCACAGATCACCAAGGATACATTTACAGTGGGGTAAATTCAAATTTTGGGGCCGGCCTTGGCCAAACAAAATAGGATCCACCGGGTGGGACGGCGGATCCTAATTGCTTATCTATAAATCAGGCCTTTTTAGATTTCCCTGGCGAGGATCTTCTCTTTGAGGATCTCGAACTCATCGCGGGTAAGGACGCAGGTATTGGCATCTTCGCCGATCTCTACTTTGTCCTCGAACATGGTTACTGCCGGGCAGCAGGAACCTTCGCGGCACAGTTTTACAATTTTCATTTAAGTACCTCCAGAATTTTGGTCTTTGCACTGACAGTTTGCCCCACCAGCAATCAGATTCATGCTGAATATCCGGTACCGTCAGTGAAAGTATGATAATACCTGGGGATACGGCATGCAAATGACTGAAGTCACATTGCATACGGAAAACATTTGCCACAGGTTGCAGCCATGCTTTATCATACAGTTGACCGGTGAACGCATGGATGCCACCCCCTTATTTAGCAAAGCCAGGGAGTATCTGCCTCCCGACAAGCTGGCGATCGTGGAGGCTGCCTATAATTATGCCCTCAAAGCCCATGACGGCCAGAAGCGCAAATCGGGCGCACCCTTCCTGGAACACCCCCTCCAGACGGCCGTAACTCTGGCCGAGTTGCAACTCGACGCCGCCACCCTGGCGGCCGCCCTCCTGCATGACGTGCCCGAGGACTGCAATATACCGATCGCACAGCTGGAGAAGCAGTTCGGCCCTGATGTAAGCAAGCTGGTGGACGGTGTCACCAAGCTGAGCAGGCTGACATGGAGGCGCGACATAGCGGTCAGCAGCCGGGAGACGCAGGCGGAGAACCTGCGCAAGATGTTGATCGCTATGGCTGAGGACCTGCGCGTGGTCTTCATCAAGCTGGCGGACAGGCTGCACAATATGAATACCTTGCAGGCATTGCCGCCCGAAAGGCGTCTGGCTATCGCCCAGGAGACGCTGGAGATCTACGCCCCTCTGGCACACCGGTTGGGCATGTGGGAGATAAAGTGGCAGCTTGAAGATTTGGCCTTTCGCTACATGCAGCCGGAACAGTACCATGATATCGCCCGCATGGTAGCGGTGCGCCGTTCGCTGCGCGAAGGTTTTATCGATGATGCTGCCCGCGTGCTGCGTGACGAGATGGTCATAGCAGGTATACAGGGTGAAGTCTACGGCCGTCCCAAGCATATTTTCAGCATCTACAACAAGATACAGAAGTACGCAGCCATCGGCCGGAGTTTCGGGGATATCCATGACCTTTTCGCGTTGCGCGTGCTGGTTAATTCAGTTTCCGACTGCTACAAGGTGCTGGGCATCATCCACAACACCTGGCACCCGATGACGGATGAATTCAATGACTATATCGCCAATCCCAAGGGCAACGGGTACCAGTCCCTGCACACCACGGTCATGACCGGGGACGGCGCATCCACGCCGCTCGAGATACAGATCCGCACTTATGAGATGCACCGCATGTCAGAGTACGGTGTGGCAGCGCACTGGCGCTACAAGGAAGGGGCCAAGCCGGACCTCAATTTCGAGGAGAAGATCTCCTGGCTGCGCCAGCTCATAGACTGGCAGAGCTCCCTTGACAGTGAGGAGTTCCTGACCTCACTGAAGGAGGACTTCTTCGCCGACCAGGTCTTTGTTTATACTCCGAGGGGTGAGATAAGGCCCTTCCCCCGTGGCGCCACACCCCTGGATTTCGCCTACCGCATCCATACCGACCTGGGGCACCGCTGTATTGGCGCGAAGGTCAACGGCAAGCTGGTGCCCCTTAACTATGAGCTTAAGAACAGCGATATAGTCGAGATCGTGGCCAGCAAGGCCGAGAAGGCGCCCAGCCTGGACTGGATCAACCAGGACCTGGGATTTGTCAAGACTGCCCATGCCAAGGAGAAGATCCGCGCCTGGTATAAAAAGCAGGAGCGGACACAGAACATCGAGCGCGGCAGGACCATCCTGGAAAAGGAGCTCAAACGATTGGGTGTAGACGTAGCCAACTATGAGGACCTTGCCAAAGAGCTTGATTACGGCAGTACCGATGATTTCCTGGCTGCCGTGGGCTACGGCGGCATCACACCTCACCAGATCGCCACCAAGCTGGCCGGAGAGCACGAGGAAGCCCCGTCGGCCAGGCCTACGGCGGCGCCGGCCCGGCACAAGGGTTCAGGCATACAGGTGCTGGGCGTGGGCGACCTGCTCACCAACCTGGCTCAATGTTGCCATCCGGTGCCCGGTGATGATATCATCGGGTACATAACGCGAAGCCAGGGCATCACCGTGCACCGCAAAAACTGCATAAACGTTATAAACGAGGAAGAGCAGGAGCGGCTGATCAGTGTGAGCTGGGGCCAGGTGGAGGACGTTTACCCGGTGAATATCCAGGTAGAAGCTTTCGACCGGGTCGGGCTGCTGCGGGACATCACCACGGCCGTGGCCGAGGAGAAAATAAATATAACCAGTGTAAATACACAGTACAATGACGACGTATTCACCATGTTCGCAACGATTGAGATAAAAAATATGTCACAGTTGAACCATATTTTAAACAGGCTGATGAGCCTGCGGGGCGTGATAAACGCCAGCAAGGCCCATACTACTAAGATGAACGTCAGTTCATGATATCAAAGGAGGTAGTCACAATTGCCCAAGACTAAGACAGCAGAAAAATCAGCCAGGTCGGCTGCAAGGAAAGCCGAACGCAATAAGTCCATCAGGAGCGGCACCAAGAGCACGATCACTAAAGCAGAGAAACTCATCGCTTCCAAGAAAAGCGCAGAGGCCGGCGTGGCCGTGACCGAGGCCATAAGCTCCTTAGACAGGGCGGCCAAACGGAACGTAATACATGCAAACACTGCCGCCCGCAAGAAGTCACGCCTTATGAAAAAACTCAACGCATCAAACAAGAAATAGCTTAGACGGAGGAGGCTGGAACGTGATGAGCGATCTGTTGCCCCATTTTCAGTCTGTAGGATCGGACCTTTACAGCCGCGGCATGGTGTCCGTGCATGGCGGAAATCTGAGCGTCAGAGATGATAATAGCCTTGTCATCACGCGCAGCGGCAGCCGGCTGGGATTCCTGTCGGAATCCGACCTGATAACAACCGGCGTCGAGAAAGACGATGAGAACACCCGCTTAGCCTCATCGGAACTGCAGGTGCACCGCGCCATCTACCGGCAAAGTTTATTCAAGGCCATCGTGCACTGCCACCCGGTGCACGCCACAGCCCTCTCTTTCCTGCGGCACATCATCCATCCCGAGGACGAGGGAGGAAAGATATTCATACCAGATGTACCGATAATAGGCTTCGGCAAGGAGCCGCAGCCTGGCGGGGCGGCAGAGGAGATCGCTGAAGCGCTTAAAACACATGCCGTGGTCGTGGTCCACCGCCACGGCAGCTTTGCCAGGGGCATGACCCTTGAAGAAGCCTATGTAATCACGGAGCTGCTTGAGATCAGTTGCCGCACACTCTGCCTGGTCAAGAACCTGAAGACCGGCCTTTAGCCTGACATATGTGGGGGCTGCATTCAGGTACGCCCGCAAGAACGCAAGAGCGGACGGGCCTAAAGGCCCATCCCTACATTTATACGCCCTTCCTCAGGCGGGTTTAAAAAACCGCCCCTACAATTTGAGCCTATCAGCCGGGTGGCCTGGGCGGCGCCGGCCTGTGTCCCTGTTTGAACCTTTCCAGCCCTTCTAACATCTCACTTTCTTTGAGAGACGCGGCATGGATCTTTTTTTCACGCCGGATACCCTGGGGCAGGCCGAGAGCCAACCCCTCGTAGGTGGCCCGCCGGTCGTTGACTAAGCTGGCCCAGGGGTACCGGGCTATCCTGCCGGCCAGCTCAACCGCGCGGTCGAGGGCCGCCCCATCAGGCACTACCTCCTGGACTAAGCCCATGCGCAGCGCATGCTCTGCATTTATCATGGCGCCGGTTTCGATAAGGTAAAGGGCATTGCCCAGTCCCACGATGCGAGGCAGCCTTTGCGTCCCGCCATCTATGAGAGGCACA